>JAVBTP010000023.1:0-10090 GCA_031556115.1 Candidatus Adiutricaceae bacterium | reverse complement strand
AATCCATGGCTTCACTGTACCCTAAAAACCAAGGCTTGGCAACCGACAATAGCGCTCGATTGCCAAACGCATAACCGTTCAAATACCAATCGTCTCCGGGCGGGAACAGGCCAGCGCCCAAGGGTCCGACAGACGGCCGAGCCCAAATTGACAGCCGTCCAAGAATGCGGTATACTTTTCCCAGAAGTTGAAACCCGATTTTCGGAAAACCGACAATCGACGGTCACGAAGGCCGCGCTTCCCCGAAGGGTGAGGTGCGGCTTTTATTTTGTACGGACATTCCCAGGTGGCGTATGCATATATCCGAAGGCGTCCTCTCCGCCCCCGTCCTTTTGGGCGGCGCGGCCCTGACTCTGGGGGGACTGGTCCAGGGTCTCAGAGCGATCAAAGCCGACGACCTCCCCAAGGCGGCCATCTTGGCGGCGGTGTTTTTCACCGCCTCCCTGATCCACGTCAAAATCGGCCCCAGTGCCAGCCACCTGGTGCTCAGCGGGCTCATCGGCCTGCTGATGGGCTGGGCCGCCTTTCCCGTCATCTTCATCGGCCTTTTGCTCCAGGGGCTCCTGTTTCAGTTCGGCGGTCTCAGTACGTTGGGGATCAATACGTTCAACATGGCCGCCCCGGCCGTCCTCTGCGGAGTTCTGCTCCGGCCGGGGCTCCAAAGCTCCCGGCCGGGCCTGGCCACGGGCTGCGCCCTGGCCTGCGGCGGGCTGCCGATTCTGCTCTCCGCCGTGCTGGTGGCCTTTTGCCTGCGGCTCAGCGGAGAACAGTTCACCGTGGCCGCCTACGCCCTGGTCGCGGCCAACCTGCCGGTGGTGGCTATCGAGGCGGTGGTGACCATGTTCTGTGTGCGGTTTCTGCGTCGGGTCCGGCCCCGGCTTCTGGAACGCCGGGTCCTCGACTCCCGGCCCGAAGGAGGCTCCCATGACCTGCCTCGATAATCGCGGTCATTCGCTCTTGCATCGGCTGGACCCCCGGCTGAAAATCGTGGCCGCCCTGGCCTGGTCTTTTCTGCTGGCCCTGTCCGCCACCCGGGAGGCGGCCCTGGCGGGTCTGGCCGGCTCGGTCCTGTTGGCTCTGGCCGGGCAACTGAAGTGGGGGGCGGCCGTAAAGCGCCTGGCCACGGTCAACGTTTTTGTGGCCTTCATGTGGCTGATGCTGCCGTTTTCCTTTTCCTCACCCGGCCGGGTCCTGACCGCCTGGGGGCCTTTGGAGATCACCGCCGAAGGGTTGGCTCTGGCCCTGTTGCTGACCATCAAAGCCAACGGCGTGGCCCTGGGGGCCATGGCCCTGTTGGGCACCTCGCCCATTTTGGAACTGGCCGCGGCGGCCCGGCGGCTGGGCGCGCCCGAAAAGCTGGTGGCCTTGTTTCTGCTGATGATCAGATATTTCGAGGTGATCCGGATGGAATACGCCCGGTTGCGGGTGGCCATGCGGGCCCGCGGCTTTCGCCCGGGGATGAACGCCCGCACCTATCGGGCCTGGGCCAATTTGGTGGGCATGCTTTTGGTGCGCAGCCTGGACCGGGCCGAGCGGGTGCATGCGGCCATGCTTTGCCGGGGCTACACCGGCCGCTTCTGGATTGACCGCCGGCTCGCTTTGGGCCGGCTGGATTGGGCCATGGGGGCCGGCCTGGCCACCATGATGATGGTGGTGGTGGGCCTCAATGTCGCCTGAATCCCTGATCGCCCTCAAAGACGTGACTTTTGCCTATCCAGGCGGGCCGCCCGTGCTGGCCGAATTTAATCTCGACTTTTTCGACGGGGAAAAGATCGGCCTGGTGGGGGCCAACGGCTGCGGCAAGACCACCCTGCTCTATCTGATCATGGGCCTCTTGAAACCCCAATGCGGCGCGGTGGAGATTTTCGGCCGGGCCCGGCGGGAGGAAAAGGATTTTCAGGAGATCAGGCCGCAACTGGGCTTTGTCTTCCAAGACGCCAACGACCAGCTCTTCTGCCCCACCGTGGCCGACGATCTGGCCTTCGGCCCCCTGAACCTGGGCGCCGGCCGGGAAGAGGCCCACCGGATCGTCCATGAAGTGCTGGACACCCTGGGGCTCGACGGCTTTGAAAACCGGATCACCCACGACCTGTCGGCCGGGGAGAAGAAACTGGTCTCCATCGGCACGGCCCTGGCCCTAAAGCCGCGCCTCCTGATTCTCGACGAGCCCACCACGTGCCTGGATACGGAAACCGTGGACCGGTTGGAGACGGTGCTCACGACTTGCGGCCTGCCGTATCTGGTGGTCAGCCACGATCACGACTTCCTGGCCCGGGTCACCGAACGCCGCCTGGTGATGACGCGCCCCGGATCGCGCTGACCGCGCCTCTGGCCACCCCGGCTATGGCCGACCCCCGCGGGCCGGCCGTTTTTTTTGGGAAACGGGCGGGCGCCCGGCGCCTTTCATATAGATCCGGTGGCTGAATATATTCATTCTCGGCCGACCAAGTCCCGGTGATTTCGGGCTTTGCCGAAATCACGCTGAATACGTTCAGTCGGCGGGTCAATATCACTTCGGGCGACAGCGGAGAACGGGCCCGAAGCCCCCCGCCTCCCCGCCGCCGAATTCACATGAAGTTGTAGGGGTCGATATCCACGGCCAGCCGCATCCCCGGGGGGAGCAGGGACCGAACCTTCGGCAGCCACTCTTCCAGAAACCGCTGGCGCGTCCTGACCGTGCCGGCCTTGATGAGAAACTGATAACGGTATCGGTCTTTGATTTTCGCCAAGGGCGAAGGCATGGGCCCCAGGAATTCAAGGCCGGGATGGGCCGCGGCCAGAGGTCGGCCCAGTTCGGCGGCCCGGCCGGCCAGGCCGGCCAGGCTTTCCTCGTGCGGTCCGCTTAAGCGGACCAGGGCCAGGCGGGAGAACGGCGGGAAACCCAATTCCAGCCGGACTTCGATTTCCGCGGCGAAAAAAGCCTCATAGTCGTGTCCGGCCGCGGTTTGGATCACCGGATGGCGGGGAGTCAGAGTCTGGATGAAAACCGTGCCCGGCGCCTCGGCCCGGCCGGCCCGCCCCGCCACCTGGGAGAGGAGCTGAAAAGTCCGTTCGCCCGCCCGAAAGTCGGGGAGATTGAGCCCCAGATCGGCGTCCACCACCCCCACCAGGGTCAGGTTGGGAAAATCGTGTCCCTTGGCGGCCATCTGGGTGCCCACCAGAAGATTGAGTTCCCCTTGGGCGAATTTTCCTAAAACAGTTTTCAAACCGCCCCGATGGCGTACCGAGTCGGTGTCCAGGCGAGCGCCCCTGGCTTGGGGAAAAGCCTCCTCAGCCAGTTGCAGAAGTTTTTCCGTACCCACCCCGAAATAACGGAACAGAGGCGAAAGGCAGGCCGGGCAGGCCTGGGGCGGGTGGGCCCGATAGCCGCAGGCATGGCAGATCAGGACCTGCCCCGCGCCCATTTCGGCGCACGTTTCAAAAATCCGGCCGCCGCCCTCCGGACCGTGGAGGGTCAGGGTGCGGCTGCAGTGGGGGCACTTCAAGGCTTCACCGCACTTCAGACACATCGGCAGATTGGCCAGGCCCCGCCGGTTGATGAACAGCAGAGCCTGTTCCCCCCGATTCAGGGTTTCGCCCAGCCGCTTTTTCAACACGGGGCTCAGGGCCTGCCGACGGCGGGCGGGTTCGGCCCCCTGGTCGATGAGTTCCACCTCGGGGAGCACGGCCGAACCGGGGCGATCGGTCATTTTCAACAGCTTCAGCCGGCCGTCCAAAGCGGCCTGGTAACTTTCGAAAGACGGGGTGGCCGAGCCCAGAACCAGCGTCGCCCCGGCCTCGGCGGCCCGCCAGCGGGCCAGGTCGCGGCCGTTGTACCGCAGCCCGTCATCCTGCTTATACGCCCAGTCGTGCTCCTCGTCCACCACCACCAACCCCAGGTTTTCCAGGGGCGCGAAAACCGCGCTGCGGGCGCCCAGCACCACCGGGGCCAAGCCGCGCCGGATGCGTACCCATTGGTCATGACGCTGCCCGGGCGTCAGGCCGGAATGGAGCACGGCCACCTGGCCGGCGGAAAATCGGCTTTTCAAAAGCCCTTCCAGACCCAGGGTCAGGCCGATCTCCGGGGCCAGCCACAAAACCTCCCGCCCCTGGGCCAGGGCCTGGGCGGCGGCCCGCAGGTAGACCTCGGTCTTGCCGCTGCCGGTGACCCCGAAGAGCAAAAAGCCTTGGGAGCCGCCGTTTTCCAGAGCCGCCGCGATGGCCGCCAGAGCCGCGGTCTGCTGGGGGGTCAAGCTCCGCGGCGGCCCGTTGGGGGCCAGGTCAAGGGCCCGATCCGGATCGTCGCGAAAGGCCTCCCGCCGGGTCAGTTCGGCCAGCCCTTTGGCCGCCAGGCTCCGGGCCTGGGTGAGGGGATTTTTCACGTAATTGGTGTAGTAGGCCAAGGGCTTGGCCGGGCCGCCGGCCACCAGCGCCCACAGTTCACGCTCCCTGGGCCCCAGCCGGGGGGGAGGGTCCGGGGCCGTCGGGGCCGGCCCCAGCCACCACTCGTGATACGGCCGGGGGCCGCGCCGGGCCAGGCGGTATCGCGTCTCGGCCCGGCCGTCGGCCACCAGTTTTCTGGCGGCCGAACTGAATCCTTCGAGCTCCAGATCCTTAAGGCCCAGGCCTTCGGGGGTCAGGGCCAGGCGTGCCAAAAGCTCGGCCTCGGCTCCCAGCAGCGGCCCGGATCGGCCGCCCGGGCTCGGGGTCAAAACGAGAATTTTTTCAGTGGCCGGGGAGAGCCCTCCGGGCAGAATTTCCCGGGCGCAGAGACCCGGCGGGTAGAAGTAATAGCGGGAGATGAAACTGATGAGGCGGGAGAGGCCGGGCCCGAAGAGCGGCTCCGGCCGGACAATGGCGATCAGGGATTTCAGGCGGCCGGAAACGGGGCCGGAAGCTTCCTGGACCGCCAACACATAGCCCACCACCGACCGGGAACCCAAAGGCGCCAGCACGGCCTGGCCGACTTGCAGATCCCCGGCCAGGGGCGGTTCGGCCAGATACGAATACAGGCCGGGCGCCGCCGCCTCCACCGCCACCTGGACCAGCACAAGTCCCTTGGAGCCGGCCGCCGGGCTCACCGGACCGTCGGTCGTCATGGCCCTGGAACCGTCGCCAAAGTCCGCCCCGGCTCAGCCTTCGGAACGCCACTCGCGCAGAGCGGCGATGAGGGAGTTCAAGTGGTTTTCCAAATCGGCCAGATCGCTCTCGATACCGTCGGTGACCTTGTCACGGCCTTTGAGTTCCAGCTTCTTGGCGCTTTCAAAGGCCGCGCCGGTGGAAAAAATCCCGACCATCCCCTTGAGGGTGTGGGCTTCGGGCATGAAGACCTCCGGATCCTTGGCCGCCACCGCGGCCTTAAGGGTATCCATGCGGGAGGCGACCCGCTCCAGGAACAGGTCGATGCTTTCAAAAAGCAGTTCCGCGTCATCCATGAAGTTTTCGAGAATTGCGGCTTTATCCAAATCAGCGGGCACGACGTTCCCTCCGGTATCATGGGAATTGGCGGCGGGCACGGATATTCGCTCCGCGGCCGCGATCAATTCTTGGGGTTTGAATGGTTTAGAGACATATCCGGTCATGCCGGCGTTTAAAAAGGCCTCCTGGTCACCGGGAAGAGCGTGAGCGGTCATGGCCACCACCGGGAGATTCCGTCCATACCGCTCCGGATTTTTCCGTATCTCACGCACGGCCGTCAAACCGTCCATGACCGGCATTTGAATATCCATCAACACCATATCATATTTTCGGGCGGAGATGGATTTCAGGGCCTCTTCTCCATTGGCGGCCACCGCCACCCGGTGTCCGCGTTTGGCCAAAAGCGTGGCCGCCAGCTTTTGGTTCAGCTGGTTGTCATCCACCACCAGTATTGTGCGCGGATTGTCGGTTTTAGTCAACCGCTGGATGATTTTTTTATCCACCGCATCACTTTTTCTATTTTTTTCAGCCTGAGCCAGCAGATGGGTCAAGCAGTCGCCCAAGATCTCGCGGGGGACGGGCTTCCCCAGGGTCACGGCCTTCCAGTTGTCCTCGGGGTGGTAGTCGTCCATGGTCCCGGTGGAAGTGGACGTCAAAAAGATCAGGGGCGTCAGAGGAAAATTTTCCCCCAGCCGGGCTTCCAGCTCGGTGGAGCTCAGGCCGGGCATCAAAACATCCATAATGAAGACACTCGGCTCCACTTCAGGGTGTTCGTTAAGGAAATCCAAAGCGGCCAGCCCGTTTTCAAAGCTGTGGACCACCATTCCCCAATGGTCCAGATAGCCACGCAAAACCGCCCGGTTGATTTCATTGTCATCCGCCAGGACAGTCACCTGGCCGCGCAGATCCGCCACCGCCAGAGGCGGCACCTGGCCCCGGCCCTCCTCGCCCGGACGCCAAACGGCCGGCGGCAGGCCGACCGTGAAGGTGAAGGAGCTGCCCCGGCCCAGCGTCGACTCCACGGACATGGTTCCGGCCATGAGTTCCACCAGCCGCTTGGCCACCGCCAGGCCCATGCCCGTGCCGCCGCTGGCCCGGGTCAAAGAACCGTCAGCCTGGACAAAGGGATCGAAAATCTGGGGCAGACGCTCGGGGTCGATGCCGATGCCAGTATCCCGGACCGTAAACCCCACCTGCTCCCCCCCCTGGCTCTCGTCGCCGCCCACCCGCTGCACGATCAACTCAACCGAGCCCTGGTCGGTGAATTTGAAGGCGTTTTCCAAAAGGAACGCCAGGACCTGCCTGATCCGCAACTGATCCCCCCGCCGCCAGACGGACAGAGACGGATCCAGCCGTTGGGTGAAGGTGAGCCCCTTATCCCGGCTGACCACCTCAAAATTCTTGGCCAACTGCTGAACCAGGGCTCCAAGGTCAAAGTCACGGCTCTCGGTGACCATCAGACCGTCCTCAAGCTTGGAGAGGTCCAGCAAAGTATTGATCTGCTCCAAAAGCACATCGGCCGACTTTTTGACTTCCGTCAAATAAAACCGCTGCTCATCGGTGAGGTCCGTGAACAGAGCCAGGTCGGTCATGCCGATAACCGCGTTCATGGGAGTGCGGATCTCGTGGCTGAGGTTGGCCAGGAACTGGCTTTTGGCCTGGCGGGCCACCAGCGCCCGGTGGGTGGCCACCACCAGCTTGGTTTCCGTCTTTTTTCGGCCCTCGGATTCCTTCAGGAGTTTTTCAGTGGTTTCCTCCACCTCCTCCTCCAGGGCGTCGGTGGCTTTGCCCACCTGCCCGGTCAGGGGCTTTAAGGCCATAAACCACAAACCCACCAGGGAGAAGGCGAAAAAAACCAAAAAATAACGCGTGGTCCGCCACATCTGCTCGGCCACCGGCCGATACAGCTTCTGGTCGTCCACGGCAATGATGACCTGCCAGTTGGCGTTCTGCACCTGGCCGATGCCATAGGTGGCGCCGTCAAGACTTTCCACCATCTTTTTGCTGGCCCGCGCCAGGTTGAGGACGTTGCGGATGCGGGAAGGCAAAAACCAGTCATGGCCGGGAACCGTGGAAAAAATAAGGAGATAGGAGTTATCCTCCATGGCGGTCATATAGGTCCGGGCCTCAAAGCCGAACTCGTCGCCGGTGGCCACCAGGCGCTGTACCGGGTCGGTGTCGAGCATCACGATGTCGGTGCCCAGTTGCTCGCCGGCCCGGCCGACGATGGGCGAGGAAACCAAGAGCAGCGGTTGGGCTTCGGTGAGGTTGAAAAAATTGACCACGGGGTCACGTTGCCCGATGGAAAAGGGAGGCCAGAAATTGGGGGGTATTTCCCGCCCCCGGTGGACCAGGGGCTGGCCGTGGCGATCGAGGCGGACCAGCCCCTTGATGTCGCGGTTGTAAACAATGGCGGCGTCGAGCAAACGGGCGTTCTCGGCGATCAGTTCGTCCTGGCTGATTTCACCGTTGTAATATTTTTCCAAGAGGAGCGTGCTTCCGTCTTGACGGGAAGACTGCGAGGCCATCATGATGGCCAGACGCAACCACTCGGAAATGGCCCCGGCCCTGGCGGTTACCGTCTGCTCCAGCTTGTTGAGGGTCATATCCCGTATTTGCCAGTAAAAATTATACGCCGCGCCGCCAAAACCGATGAGGCCGATAATAATGTTGGCCAGCACGAAATAGAGGGCAATGGTTTTTTTCAGGTTTTTGGGCTTGTCCGGAGTCATGGCTTGCCGCCCGTGGCCCTCGTGTTTGATCACAAAATTATATAATTAATTTTTGTGATTGAATAAACTGGTTAGCCGAGAAAAAAAGTACTGGCCATTCCCGCCGCCGCTGGCTTGAAAGACCCGGGCCGGCGCTCTTTTCTAAAGTCTCCCGTAAATCGTAAAATTATACCGCAGTCCGCCCCGGCCTTCAAGCTATTAAATCACGCCCGTCCGCAGCCGGGGCCAAAAACATCTTGACAATCCCAGCCGAATATATACAATACCCAATGTGCGACCGACCACGACGACCACATTCCTCAGTAGCTCAGTCGGTAGAGCAGGTGGCTGTTAACCACCGGGTCGGCGGTTCGAGTCCGTCCTGAGGAGCCCGTTTATAGCCCGACGATGATCGGAGCAAGCCGAAATCCCTTGAAAATCAAGGGATTTCGGCTTTTTTAGTGGTCGCGGACGGTTGGCCAGACCATGGCCATATCCAACCAATTGGGCCATCCGGTGAGGCAAGGCGGCTATGAATGCGGGGAAAGCTTTGATGTGTACGGGGTGGGCATGACGGTATAATGCTTGCCGGGCGACAATGCCCGGCAAATCATCTCATGATTTTGGAATGAAGATAATCGGCCCGGGGTATTCCCGCAGAGCGCTGTCGGAAGTCAGAAATGATATCCCCTCCGACTTGGCTTGAGCCAACAGAATTCTGTCGAAGGGGTCTTTGTGAACCGCCGGCAGACCGTTGACCGCCAGGGTATGTAAGCTGGTGATGGGCAGTTCCAGGTAATAGCTATCCACCAGCCCGCGCCAAAGCACTTCAGGTTCAACCTTGAAATCGCTTCGCCCCAGACTCTTCTTGAGGCCGATTTCCCAAATGCTGGCCGGGCTGAAATACAGGGTATTATCCTTGTCAGCCACCAGCGCTTCCGCACCCCTGGGCAGTGTTCCAGCGGCGGCCCAAAGGAGCATGTGCGTATCAAGCAACAGCTTCATTCCCGGCCCTCGAACATGGCCGCGATTTCTTTCCGGCCCATGGAGTCGAAATCATCAGGAACCTCGATCGCGCCCTTGAGAAAGCCGATTCTGGCCGCTGGATTCAACGGCGGCTCGTAGGCCTGGACGGTAACCATTGGTTTACCCGATTTGGCGATAACGAAAGGCTCGCCATTGACGGCCTGCTCTATCAGCCGGGACAAATTGGTCTTGGCTTCGTGTATGTTGACCTGCCGCATATCAGCCTCCTTAGGCTTAGTTCACTTCTTAGTCTATTTTGTGCTATACTTTTTGTCAAGAGACCGGAGATTTATACCTGCGGCCGGATTATGCGACCACGGATTCGAACCCAGACCCCAAAAAATTCAGGGGCATGACTATGGGCATGAATAAAAAATATGAAAAAATTATTCGCTAAAAACAGTGAATTGCAATATGATTATGCTCCGTCCTGAGGAGCCGGTTTTACGAGGGCTCAAGCCGCGAGGCTTGAGCCCTCGTCTCGTGTTTGGCCTTTAACTAGATTTAAAGGCGAGGCGGCCAACATGGGATTCCCGACAAAAGTACAGCTCATAAAGCGTAAAGAGAGCGAGCAGTGGTATGTTAATTTCCCTTCGGCCGTGGCCCGGGCCATGGATTTCGAGCGGGGGGAAATCGTCGAATGGTTCATCGAGGATAAAGGGCTCCTGGCCTTGAAGCGTCAGAAGGTGCCGGCCGGCGTGTTGAAAAAAAAGTCCGGGAATAGCCGGGGAGTTCGAAACCCTCTTCGCCGGGACCAGGCCGGCTTTTGATCAGGAGCGCGTTTTCCAAAGAGCCAGAAGATTGGCCATCGCTTCGCTCGTTGGCTTCATGGCCGGGTTGAGCCCCTATTTTACGCTTCTTGCCGTTACGTTTTTGACGATTTACGGGCGGGCCGTCACGACACGCCCACCATAAGTCAAGCCGGCACCATTCTCTTCTTTCGGCCGGCCAAAGGG
>JAVBTP010000311.1:0-7962 GCA_031556115.1 Candidatus Adiutricaceae bacterium | reverse complement strand
ATAGCCCCTCCATCGTTATAAATACCCTATCACATAACGATGAAAATGGCAACCTTTATCTCGATAATTATCTGAATTTATTTACCTCGATCCTATGGCTCGTTACGGTTTTCCGGGAAGGCAGGCTGAAACAGCCGCCCGTCCGCGGTCCGGTGCGGATACGCCCGGAAACCCGTACTGGGAAACTCCCCGGAATTTATTCTCCCGCCACGTTCCCCCCCGCCCACGGAGGCGCGGTCTCGCCCACCTGGCCGAAGAGCTCGACATAGCCCATGATGAAAATCCCCAGAATGATCAGCGGCAGGACGTATTGGAAATAAGGTTTGAAAATTTTGGAAAGTTTCGGGCCTTGGCCGATATTGACCTCCTGCCGGAAACCGTCCCAGCCCCAGCCATAGCGATTGCCGCAAAACAGAACGAAGATCAGCGATCCCAAAGGCATGAGGTTATAGCTGACGATAAAGTCCTCGAAATCCAAAATGCTGGTGCCCTCGCCCATGGGGCTGAAGCCGGACAGCACGCTGAAGCCCAGGGCACACGGAGCGGAGAGAACCAGCATCAAGACCAGGTTGCCGGTCACGGATTGCGTCCGGGTGAGCCCGAAGTTGTCGATACCGAAGGCCACGATGTTCTCGAAAATGGCAATGACCGTGGACAACACGGCAAAACTCATGAAAATGAAAAAGAGGGCGCCCCACACCTGGCCGTAGGACATGGAGTTGAACACATTCGGCAGGGTGACCAGAATCAGGCCCCGGCCCGCGCCGGGCTCCACCCCGAAGGCGAAGCAGCTGGGAAAGATGATCAGACCGGCCATCAGGGCGGCGAAGGTATCAAGTCCCAGAATGTTCAGCGATTCACCGGCCAGGGTCCGTTCGTGGCCGCTGTAGCTGCCGAAGAGCAACAGGCTGCCGATGCCGATGCTCAAGGTGAACATGGCCTGGCTCATGGCCGCGTACAACCCGCCCCACAGGCCGCTGTCGACGAACTTGCCGAAATCGGGCTGGAGATAAAATTCAAAGCCCGCCCCGGCACCGGGCAAAG
Source organism: Candidatus Adiutricaceae bacterium (assembly GCA_031556115.1). Lineage (GTDB taxonomy): Bacteria > Desulfobacterota > Desulfarculia > Adiutricales > Adiutricaceae > Adiutrix. Next base: position 6,918 of record JAVBTP010000311.1, on the reverse strand, counting down.
TCATGGCCCGGATGGCCAAGACGATCATAACGGCGAAGAGCCCGCCCATGATGGCCTTCGTGACGCGCTCCACCCCGTTGCGCAACCCCATGGCGCAGACCGCAAAGCCCGCGGCCGTGACCAGAGCCATCCAGCCCAGTTGCGTCGCGGGGCTGGCCAGGGTGGCCTCGAAAAAGGCCTGGATCTGATCCGGCTCCAGGCCCTTCAATCGTCCGCTGACCGTGTACCAAAAATAGGCCGGAAACCAGCCGGCCACGGTGGTGTAGAACATCATCAGCACATAGTTGCCGCACATCCCCCAATAGCCGTAAATATGCCAGCGGGAAGCGGGGGGCTCCAGCCGGCGGAAGGCGCCGGTGACGTTGGTACGGGCGGCCCGGCCCATGGCGAATTCCATGGCCATGACCGGAAGGCCCACGCCGGCCAGGAACACCAGGTAAATCAGCACAAAGGCCGCGCCGCCGTATTGCCCGACCAGATAGGGGAAGCGCCAGACGTTACCCAGACTGATGGCGCAGCCGGCGGCGATCAGGAGAAAGCCCAGCCGGGAGCCCAGGCTCTCCCGAGGCGGCCTCGCCGCGCCCGTCAGGAGCCTTATTTCCTCTTCATGCGGTTTATTGAACAGCGTGACCATGCAACGATTTTCTTTCATCCCCTCGACAAATAGACGGAGCCGGTCAGACGCCGGAGACGGAGGTGATCAGGGATCGCTTGATGTTTTCCACCAACTGCGCCTGGGCCTGGTTTTTCAACTCCTCCTGAATTTTTTTCAAGGCATGGATGACCGTGGAATGGTCGCGGCCTCCCAAGGCCTCACCGATCTCCGTGGTGGTCAGGCCGGTCAGCTCCCGGGCCAGGAGCATGGCCACCCGGCGCGGCCAGGCCGCCTGCCGCAGCTTGGAATGGCCGGTCAGGTCGGTGATCTTGAGGCCAAAAGCCGCGGCCACGCCGTTTAAAATGGTCGCCAGTTCCATCTTGGTTTCAGCCGAGCCCGCGCCCGGGCCCAGAAGCCGCAACGCCTCCAGGGGAGGGATCGAGGTCCGGCTGGTGATGAAGCTCATGCTCTCCAGAAACCCCGACAAGCGGCGGGGATCACCCTGGGCCTCCCGCGTCAGGACCCCCAGAATTTCCATTGACACGTCCAATCCCAATTCGCGGGCCCGACGGGCGGCCAAGTCCCGCAGCAGTTCATATTCCGGCGGATCGATCTTCAAGACCAGGCCGCCCCCGAGTCGGGAGCACAGGGATTCGGCCAGGCCGGTCAGCCGGGCCGGCGGCATGGGCGAACTGAGAACCAGGTTGAGGCCATGAGCCGAGGCCTCATCAAAAGCCTGGGCCAGCTCCCGCTGGGCCGCGGGAGAATCGGCCAGGAGATGGACGTCGTCGACCAGTAAAAATTCCTTTTCCCGCCAGGCCCCGTTCGCCAGAGCTTGCGGCCGGCCGCCGGACACTTTCAAGACTCGGCGGCGGGGGTCGGCGGCCAGACTCCAGGCCAGGGCCTCTAAAAGGTGGGTTTTCCCCCAGGGGCCGGAGGCCGCCACCACCACGGACCGGCCCCCGGCGGGAGGCGCGGCGGCGAGTTCGCCGAGGGCCATGGTGGCCAGACGGTTGCTCCGCCCGCCGATGAAGCGCTGGAAGGTGTGGGCCCCGTTGAGCGGTTCGAAACGCGGCCCGGCCTGGGACGGCGGGCCGAGGGTGATGACCGACGCCGAACGGGATTTCCCGGCCCGGCTCTCCACAGTCAGCCGTTGCAGCGGCCGCCCCGATTCCTCGGCCAGGCGAAGCAGCCAGGGGGCGTACCCCTCCACCTGGCGCCGGTGGAATGCGGTGGGAGCCAAAATCTTCAGATGCCCGCGCTCCTGGTCATATTCCCAGGCCAGGGGGTCGATCCAGCGCCGGACCTCCTCCGGAGACAGGGCGGCGGCCAGGCCGGGGCGAATGATCTGTTGAAAATCCACCACCGGGGAACCTCTAACTCCGCAACAGAATGTAGCTGGCGCCCAGGCCGCCATCCACCGGCCGCGCGGTGGTGAAGGCCAAGAGGTATTTGCGGACCAAGCCGCGCAAGAGGAAGGTCTCCAGATTACGCTTCAAAACCGGCACACCATCCTGGGAGCCCAGGCCCCGGCCGTGGATCAGCAAAACGCAGGACCGTTTCAGGGCCACCGAATCCAGAATAAAGCGGGTCACGGCCGCTTCAGCCCGCATCAGGGTCAGGCCGTGGAGGTCGAGATGGTCCTGAAAGGGGATGCGGCCGGCCCGCAACTCGTCCATCAGGCGCGGCGGCAGGCCCCGGGTCTGGCCTTCGACATATTCGTCGGAATAGGTCAGGTCGAACTCGGCCTTGCCGCTGATCAGGTCGCTGAGACTTTTGAGCGCCTCCAGGTCCTCATTGGGCAGTTCGGGCGTCTTCCACGCTTTGGGGGGCGGGGAATCCTGGTGCCGCCGCTTATCCTGGCCCGACAGGGGGACCACATCGGCCATTTCCCGCAGAAAAAGCGTGTCGTCGGTCGGGGGCGGCGGCGGCGCCGGCGCCGGGCGAGGCGGGGCCTTTTCCGCCTGGGCCTTGGGCGCCAGGTTCTTCTTCAGGCCTGACAAAGCCTCAAACGGCTGATTGAAAGCCGACGGAGCGGGGGCCGGCTGGGACCGGGCGGCGGGCGGCGTTTTTTTCCTGCGGGGCATAAAAAGATCCTTGATCATCGGCGGAGAAATCACGGCACGACCTGAAACAGCGCGCCGCGCAACTTTTTTTCCAAGTCGGCGGCCAACTGATCCGCCTTCGAAAAAGGCCCCCAGATTCGGTCCGGAAAAGCGTCGCGCAGAACCGGGCCGATCTCCCGGCCAAAGCCGGCCAGGACTACCGCCTCGACCCCCGCCTGACGCATCATCTCCACCAGCCGCCGTTCATACCCGTCACGGTTGGCGTGAAAGGCCGAGCGGGGGATGAAGACCCCATACAGCCCGGCCTCTCGGGCCAAAAACAGGGGATCACGGTCACGGTCGGCAATGACCAGGCCAATTTCCGCCGACACCCGGCCGCCGGCCACGGCCCGGATCAGGGCCGCCAGTTCCGGGCTTTCATCCGAACAAAGAACGCCGAGGCGTATGGGCATGGTCGCCGACCTCCTTCCGGATACCTCTTGAGGTTGCCGCTTGATCATACTAAGTCGTCAAAAAAAAAACAAGCCAGCAAAAAAAAGGTTGACATATTTCGGCGCGTCAGTTATTGTTATTCAGAATCAATCGCAATAAGGATACATAATGAAAATTATCATCATCCATCCCGATCAACGTCAACAGCCGGTGGCCGCCACCCTGGCCCACGAACTCGCCAGGGCTTTGCCGCCGGGAACCGAAGTGGCCTCGGCCGACACCGCCGACGCCCGCGAAGCCGATTCGGTCCTGGCCGTCTTCAGTCTCAAGCCGGGCGCCTTCGCCCCCATCGTGCCCTGTTATCGCGCTTTACGGGATAAGAAAGTGGCCTTCGTGGCCGTGCTCACCGGCCCGGTGGATGCCGGCCGGGTGCGCAAAAGTGTCTGGGGCTGCAAGAAGCAATTTTGCGGCAACGAGGTGGTGGGCGCCTATCTTTGCCCGGCTGATGATGACCAGGCCTGGGGCCCCGTGGAAAGCGAAGTGGCCAAGGTCCGGGCCTTTGCCCGTCGTTTTTACGAGGACCAGGCGGCCCTGGCCGGAACATCCGGCCCGGCCCTCGAGTCGGTCGAAACGCCTCTGGCGGCCAACTATTGACGCCGGCCGCCGCTGATCGGATTTTTCCGTCGCCGGTCTTGAAATAAAAAACCGAACTCCGCCTCTCGCCAGTCCACTCCCGCGAGTTCAAAGAAATCGCCGGTTCACCGGCACCCTGACCCATCGCATTAGTCGACCCATCTCCATATGTCCTCTCCTCTGGCGAACAGGAAAGCCGCCGTCGGAAACGACGGCGGCTTTCCTGTTCGCGCGCGGGCGCGAATTTCAGAGTGACGTGACCGCTGCCAGGCGAATCACAATTATTAACCCGGCAGTTGGCGAAGTCGGTTCGCGGCCGCTGAAATCCGGTGATTGGCGGGAGAGGGTTGAATTTTTTGCTCACCGAGTTATAATTATATACTGTAGACTTGCGAGGGGTGCTGCAAGTTTTTCGCCCGCGGAAAACTCAGGCTCGCGTACCAACGGCACTCATATATCAAGGCCGCTTTGCGGCCGGATTTTATGGAGTGTATTATGGATCACCACGTGGCCGACCTGTCCCTGGCCGAATGGGGACGCAAGGAACTGCGCATCGCCGAAACCGAAATGCCTGGCCTGATGGCCCTGCGGCGGGAATACGGCGCCAAGAAACCTCTGGCGGGCGCCCGCATCGCGGGGAGCCTGCACATGACCATCCAGACCGGCGTTCTGATTGAAACCCTGGTCGCCCTGGGCGCGGAAGTGCGCTGGGCGTCCTGCAACATTTTTTCCACACAGGATCACGCCGCCGCCGCCATGGCCCAGGCGGGCGTGCCCGTTTTCGCCTATAAAGGCGAGAGCCTCGAGGATTACTGGGAATTCACCCACCGGATCCTGACCTGGCCCGAGGGCCGGCCCGCCAACTTGATTCTGGATGACGGCGGCGACTGCACGCTCCTGATCACCCTGGGGGCCCGGGCCGAAAAAGATCCCTCGGTTTTGGACGCGCCCGACAGCGAAGAGGCCACCGTGCTTTTCGCCTCCATCAAGAGCCACCTGGCCCAGGATCCCGCCTGGTATTCCCGACGCCTCAAGCACCTTCAGGGCGTCACTGAAGAAACCACCACCGGCGTCCACCGTCTGTACCAGATGCAGGAAACGGGACTGTTGCCCTTCCCGGCCATCAACGTCAACGACTCGGTCACCAAGTCCAAGTTCGACAACCTCTACGGCTGCCGTGAAAGTCTGGTGGACGGCATCAAACGGGCCACCGACGTCATGGTGGCCGGCAAGGTGGCCGTGGTTCTGGGCTATGGCGACGTGGGCAAGGGCTGCGCCCAGAGCCTGCGCGGCTTGGGAGCCACGGTCTGGGTCACCGAGATCGACCCCATCTGCGCCCTTCAGGCGGCCATGGAAGGCTATCGCGTGGTGCGGATGGACGAGGTGGCCGGCCAGGCCGACATTTTCGTCACCGCCACGGGGAACGTGGGCGTCATCACCCACGAGCACATGAAGGCCATGCGTGACCAGGCCATCGTCTGCAATATCGGCCATTTCGACAGTGAAATAGAGGTGGCCGCCCTGAAAAAATATACCTGGGAAAACATCAAGCCTCAGGTCGATCACGTGATTTTTCCCGACGGCAAGCGCATCATTCTGCTGGCCCAGGGCCGCCTGGTCAACCTCGGCTGCGCCACGGGGCATTCCAGCTTTGTGATGTCCAACAGTTTCACCAACCAGGTCCTGGCCCAGATCGAGCTGTTCACCAAGGGCGGCCAATATGAAAACAAGGTCTACGTGCTGCCCAAGAAGCTTGACGAATTGGTGGCCCGCCTGCACCTCGAGCGCATCGGCGCCCGCCTGACGGACCTCACGCCGGAACAGGCCAAATACATCGGCGTGCCTCAGGAAGGCCCCTATCAGCCGGACCACTATCGCTATTGATTTTTCGCTGGCAGGGAAAACGGCGGCCGGCCCGGCCGCCGAGGGGAGTCCCGAGGTTCTCGCCTCGGGCTGAAAACATCAGGCGGCCGTCAAATTGCGATAATTTGGCGGCCGCCTGATGTTTTCAGCCCGGGTAAAGCCCGGCGGGCCGGCGCAATAAAGACCGTTCCGCCTTAAAAGCCCAACTGGGCCAGCAGGTCGTTGACCGCGCCCTGATCCAGCCGCGCTTCCGCGCCCGGCCCCAACAGGGCCGAGTTGCCCGACACTTTTTCCAGGGCCTTGTCCACTTCCTCCTGGGCCATTTGCTCGGCCTTCTCCGATTTGGGGACCAGGGCGTCGTTTTCCTGATGGACTTTGATTTTGGTGTCGACCGAGACCAGGATGGACAGAAGCTGCCTCTGGAGGTCGCCGATCAGGGCCACCACCTTCATGATGCGCTGGCCGGAGAGATCCTGAAAGATCAGGGTCTCCAGAATACGGGTCAGGTGGACCCCCGTCTGCTGGATGAGGTTGTGGGCCATGCTGACGGTCTTGACGATGGTGTCCCGGTCCTGGGTCAGGATGGAGGTATAGAGGCCGCCGCGGGCCGGGGCGTCGGCCACGGCGGCTTCCGCCGGCTCGGGGGCGGGCTGGGAGCCGATCTGCTCTATTTCCGCGACCAGGGATTGGATGGCTTGCAAATCCTCGCGGGAGCAGGCCGAACCGCCTTCGGCCGACTCGGCGGCGGGCGCGGGTTCCGGTTCGGGAACCGGGGCGGGTTCAGGCCCGGGGGCCGGAGCCGGAGCGGCGTCTTCGGCCGGCACCTCCACCTCCGCGCTTTCACCTTCAATGGGCAGGACACTGTCCAGAAAGATGCTGGCCGAGGTCTGGTTCATCTTTTTCAGGGTGGTGCGGAAATCCTCGGAAGCCGTGGCCCCGTAGAGGGTTTTCAAAATAGCGGGGATGGGGAAATTGTAAAAGCCGTCTTCGGCGTCCACGGTGGGGGCCATTTCCGAGAGCTTGTCGGCGATGGCCGTGGTGGTGAATTCCGCGTCCCTGACCTCGCGCATGCGTTTGATATGATCCTTGACCGACTCGTTGGTACACAGTTCGTACAAGGTCTGGAAAACCACGTCCACGTCGAACCGGACCACGGTGACGGTCTTGGTGGCCGGCGCCGCTGGCGGCGCCGGGGCGGCGGCCGGCGCGGGCCCGGCGGCCGCTTCAGGCGCCAAAGGGGCGTCACCCGCCGGGACGGCCAGGAGCCCGCCGACAAAGGCTTTCAGTTCCCCCAGTGTGTCGAGGAAGGCCGGAACAGGCGTCGGGCGG
>JAVBTP010000053.1:0-6140 GCA_031556115.1 Candidatus Adiutricaceae bacterium | reverse complement strand
CGGACCAGTGGATGTGGGGCCACCGCCGCTGGAAGACCTGGCGGGGCGTGCGGCAGGACGCGGATTCCCTGACCTGAACGGCCCTTGTTCCGGCCAGAGTGAGAATCGCTGCCCGTTCGCCGGCGATTCTCAAAGTGGCGTAGTCGGCCTGGCCGTAGCCGGGCGAAAAGTGCGATTTTCGCCCGGCGGCTGGCTTGGTCGGCCCCCCGACCAGTCGCTTCGCTCCGTCATCCCTCTCCGGGGATGACCACTATTTCAATTCCCGGCTATTTTGAGAATCTCTGCCCGTTCGCCGTCCGATTTGCCTTAACGCCTCCGGGTATGGTATAAATCGTGGAGTTTGCCAGCCACCAGCCAGGCGGGGGGATCATGCGAGTCGGCGACCATCTGAAGGGAACCTCTAAAAATTCGCCAATTCTTGGTGAAGAGTGCGGAAAGCTCTGGAAGCTAAAAATTATTCTTAATAATTTCAAGATATTAATTTTTAGCGTAAAGAGCCTTTACGCACTCGGAGCCTAGAAATGGCCATTTTTAGAGATTCCCTGAGAACTTTTTGGGCCACCTTGGGCTTTTTGAGCATTGTGCCCGCCGGCCGGTCCCGGCTCCTGACGCCCGAGGAGTTCGGCCGCTTTCCGGCTTTTTATCCGGCGGTGGGCCTGGTGTTCGGGGTGGACATGTTCATCCTGTGGCTCCTGGCCTCCCTGGTTTTGCCGCCCTCCCCGGCGGCGGTGCTGGTGGTGGTGTTCCTCATCGCCGTCAATCGCGGCTTTCATCTCGACGGCCTGGCCGACGCGGCCGATGCCCTGTTGTCCCACAAATCCCGCGAACAAAAGCTCCTCATCATGAAAGACAGCCGCCAGGGCACCTTCGGGGTCCTGGCCATCGTCCTCGATGTCCTGTGGAAAGTGCAGTTCGTGGCCCTGGCGGCCCCGTCGGCCCCTTGGGTTTTGATCATGTGGCCGGTGTGGGGCCGGCTGGCCTCCTCGGTGGTGGCCGTCAGGGGCGCGTATGCCGGGGCCGACAGCGGGCTGGGCCGGTGGATGCTGGAAAATTCCACCTGGCGGGAACTTTTTTTCGCCGCCTTGTTTTCGCTCCTGGTCAGTCTGTTCGGCGGCGGCGCGGCGATTCTGACCGCCGTGGCCGCCGTTTTTTTCGGGTTTTTCCTGAACTGGGTCTGGGCCAGGACCCTGGGCGGGGTGACCGGCGATCTGTTGGGGGCCACCATCGAATTGACCGAGATTTCGACCATCACCCTGTTTTATATTCTCACCGTTTGGTAAGGGAGGCTGCACTATGAGCGAAACCATCACTTTGGGCTCCGGGGGCGCCCTGGTCGTCCCCCGCTCGCCGATCATTCCCATCATTGTCGGCGACGGCATCGGCCCCGACATCTGGGCCGCGACCCGGCCCATTCTGGACGGGGCGGCGGCCAAGAGCGGGCGCGGGCCCATCGACTGGCGGCCGGTGGCGGCCGGCCACAGGGCCAAGGAGGAGACCGGCGAGTATTTGCCCAAAACCACCCTGGGCGCCCTGCGCCAAGATCGGGTCAGCCTCAAAGGCCCCCTGGGCACCCCGGTGGGCGGCGGCATCCGCAGCCTCAACGTGGCCATCCGGAAAGAACTGGATCTCTACGCCTGCATCCGGCCGGTCAAGTGGATGCCCGGCACCCCCGGCCCGGTCAAACGGCCGGATCGGGTCAATATGATCATTTTCAGGGAAAACACCGAGGACGTCTATGCCGGCCTGGAGTGGCCGGCCGGAAGCCCCGAGGCCGAGGACCTGATCAAGTTCGCCAAAGAGCGGTATGGGGCCGCCGTCCGCCCCGGTTCGGCCGTGGGCCTCAAGCCTATGAGCGAGTTCGGCTCCAAACGGCTGATCCGCATGGCCCTGAAATGGGCCCTGGCGCATGACGCCCCCAGCCTGACCCTGGTCCACAAGGGCAATATCATGAAATTCACCGAAGGGGCCTTTCGCACCTGGGGCTATGAACTGGCGGCCGAGGAGTTCGGCGGCCGCACGGTGACCGAAGCCGAGGCCGAGGCCGGTGACGACCGCCTGATCATCAAGGACCGGATCGCCGACAACATGTTCATGCAGACGCTCCTGCGGCCCGAGGAATACTCGGTGCTGGCCATGCCCAACCTCAACGGCGACTACCTCTCCGACGCCCTGGCCGGCCAGATCGGCGGCCTGGGCATGGCCCCGGGGGCCAATGTGGGCGACGGGCTGGCCGTTTTCGAGGCCACCCACGGCACGGCCCCCAAATACGCCGGCCTGGATATGGTCAACCCCTGTTCGCTGATCCTCTCCGGCGCCTTTATGTTGGAATTCATGGGCTGGAACGACGCCGCCGAACTGGTGCGCGGCGCGGTGGCCAAGACTTTGGCCGCCAAGATCGTCACCTACGATCTGGCCCGTCAGATGGACGGCATCAAATACGTGGGCACGTCGGGCTTTGGCCGGGCCGTGCTGGAAAGACTGTAAACGCACCCCGCGGCCGGGCGCCTCGTTTCCCGGCGGCGATTCCTCAAGGCCTGGCGTCGCGGAGCCAGCGGCGCGGGCCTATAGATTTTTAGAGTAAGGGCACGATCATGAATCTCGTTCAAAAAATTATCCAGAGCCATTTGAAAGTGGGCTCGATGGTCCAGGGCCGGGAGATCGGCCTGGCCATCGACCAGACCCTGGTGCACGACGCCACCGGCCAGATGGCCATGCTCCAGTTCGAGGCCCTGGGCTTTCCCCGGGTGGCCGCCAAACGCTCGCTGATCTACACGGATCATAATATTTTGCAGGTGGGTTACGAAAACGCCGACGACCACGCCTTTCTGGCCTCGGCGGCCCGTAAGTTCGGCCTGTATTACTCCAAGATCGGCGGCGGCATCTGCCACCAGGTCAACCTGGAGCGCTTTTCCGTGCCCGGCCAGACCTTATTGGGGGCCGACAGCCACACCACCACCGGTGGGGCCGTGGGTGAACTGGCCATCGGCGCCGGGGGCCTGGACGTGGCCGTGGCCATGGGGGGCTGGCCGTTTTACCTGCCCATGCCGGCGATCATGAAAATCGAACTGACCGGCCGGCTGAAGCCGTGGAGCCGGGCCAAGGATGTGGCCCTGGAAGTCTTGAGGCGGCTCACGGTGTCCGGCGGGCGGGGCCGGATTTTGGAATTCGCCGGGCCGGGCCTCGATTCCCTTTCGGTCACCGAACGGGCCACCATCGCCAACATGAGCATTGAAACCGGGGCTATCACCGCGGTCTTCCCCTCTGATGAAGTCACCCGTAAATTTCTGGCGCGGCAGGGCCGGGAGGGCGATTTCACGCCCCTGGCCGCTGACGACCACGCCGCCTATGACGAGGAGATCTCCATCGACCTTTCCGCCGTCGATCCCCTGGTGGCCGCCCCCCACTCGCCGGATAACGTGCGTCCGGTGAGTGAACTGGCCGGTCTGAAGGTGGACCAGGTGGCCATCGGCTCCTGCACCAACTCCTCGTTCGAAGACCTGATGACCGTGGCCGCCATTCTGAAGGGCCAGAAAATTCCGGCCCACGTCAGCCTGGTCATCGCCCCCGGTTCCCGCCAGGTGTTTCAGGAACTGGCCGACCGAGGCGCTCTGGCCGATCTCATCGCCGCCGGGGCCCGGATCATGGAAGTGGCCTGCGGGTTCTGCAACGGCGTCGGCCAGGCCCCCAGGAGCGGGGGGGTGTCCCTGCGCACGTCCAATCGCAACTTCAAGGGCCGCAGCGGCACGGCCAATGCCAACCTCTATCTGGTGAGCCCCGAGACGGCGGCGGTGAGCGCCATGCGCGGCGAACTCACCGACCCGCGCACCTGGGGCGGCCCCATCGTCATCACCCCGCCGGAGCGTTTCGTCCTGGACGATTCCCTCATTGTGCCCCCGGCGCCCGAGAGCGAGGCCGCGGCGGTGGAAATCGTTCGCGGCCCCAATATCGCCCCCCTGCCGCGCTTCACCGCCCTGGAGCCCCAGGTGGAAGGGGAGGTCATGCTGACCTTGGGGGACGACGTGACCACCGACGACATCCTGCCGGCCGGGGCCCACATCCTGGCCTTGCGGGCCAACATTCCGGCCATATCCAAATATATCTTTTCCAATATCGATCCAGAGTACCACGTCCGCCAGAAGGCGGCCGGGTATGGCTTCGTCGTCGGCGGGAAGAACTACGGCCAGGGCTCCAGCCGGGAACACGCGGCCCTGGCCCCGCGCTACCTGGGGCTCAAAGGGGTTTTGGCCGAAAGCTTTGCCCGCATCCACAAAGCCAATCTGGTCAACTTCGGGCTCCTGCCTCTGGAGTTCGTCAACCCCGCCGACCGTCGGGACCTCAGGCCGGGTCAGCGGCTGGCCCTGGCGGGCCTGGACCGACTGGCCGCCGGTAAAGTTCTGACGGTAAAAAACTTGACCACCGGGTGTGATTTTGAGGTAAGATTAGACATCTCCGAACGCCAGGCCGAACTTTTGCAAGCCGGCGGGCTTTTGGCCCAGGCCGCCGGAGCCCGGGCCTGATTTGTGCTGAGCTGGGGCGGTTCCGTGAAAACCGGATCGCCTCATCCACGGAGAGAGAGAGGGCGATGGCGCGTTTACCGAACCTGACTTGGCTCGCCACCCTGTTGGTCGGGGTGACGCTCGTCTTTGGCCGGACGTTGTCCGCCGAGGAGGGGCGGGAGTACAGGGTGGCGGTTTTCGCTCCCCAGGTAGGCGTCCATTCTGAAAAAAACGATTACGCCCGGCTGTTTGCCGAGGATTTGGAAAAACACTGGAGCCGGGCGCTGGTCGAGCCGCGGTATTTCCCTCTGGAAAACCAAGGCGACCCGGAGGCCGTCAGCCGGACTTTGGTGGAGTTGGCCCAGGATTCCAATTTGCGGGGCGTGGTGTTGGGCGAGGCTCCGGGGGGATCGGTGGACGGCGTGGCGCGGTTGCGGGCCCGGCGGCCGGATATATTTGTAATCGCCCTGGATCCTCATGAGGATCTGGTCAAAATGAGCCGGGTGGCCACCTTGACCGTGGCCCTCAACCATCCGGCCCGGGGAGTCACCTACCCCACCATGGCCCATCGCATGGGCGCCCGCAGCCTGGTCTTCTTTTCCTTTCCGCGGCATCAGGCCATGTCTCATTTCAGCCGCCAACACCGCATCATCTCCCAGGTGACCCGTGATTTGGGGATGATTCTGGTCAGCGACCTCCACGCTCCCGACCCCCTGGCCAACCCCGATGACCGGGCCGCGATCGAGGGATATCTCGAAAAGGCGGTTGACCGCTATCTGCGTCAGTATGGGGAGAACACGGCCTTCATGGCCACCAGCAACACCTATGGCGAGATACTGGCCTCCCTGGTCAGGCGCAAAGGGGGATGCGCGCTGGAGGCGGTGCAGCCCTCCCTGGTTATGGGCTATCCCGAGGCTTTGGGCCTGGAGCGGGAGGCGCGGGAACTTTTTGGCCAATGGCGTAAACTGTTGGCCGTTGAGGACGAAAAGTTCATGGCTCTCGATCCGCCGGGCAAACTGTCCGCCTGGACCTATCCCTATCCCCATACGGCCATGCTGGCCATGGTGGATATCGTTATTTCGGCCATTGACCAGAAAGCTGATATCTATGATCTCAAAAACGTCAACGCCGCCTTGGAGAAGTATTCCCCCGGCGCCAAGTGGCTGGTCAGCCCGCATACCGATTACGCGGCCGACGCGGTGATTCCCCAGGTGGCCCTGGTGCTTCAGGACACCTATTGGTTCGCCCACGGCTATCAGGGCTTCAACCGCCTGAATATCCCCTCTAAGTATTACCGTATCCAATAAAGGAGAAGCGTATGTCCACAGCTTTTGTCTTCCCCGGCCAAGGCGGCCAGTTTGTCGGGCAGGGCCGTCCCTGGGTCGAAAGCCGCCCCGACCTGATGGATATTTTTACCATGGCCGATGACCTCACCGGCCGGCCCATCACCCGGCTCTGCTTCGAAGGGCCGGGGGAGGAGTTGTCCAAAACCGCGAACCTTCAGCCGGCGGTGCTGGCCGTGAGTCTGGCCGCGCTGAGGCTGATGCGGGCGGCCGGTAAAGAACCGGCGTTCGCCGCCGGCCATTCCCTGGGCGAGTTCGGGGCCTTGGTGGCGGCCGGGGTCTTCGACGAGGCCACGGCTAT
>JAVBTP010000145.1:0-2875 GCA_031556115.1 Candidatus Adiutricaceae bacterium | reverse complement strand
GCGCCATCTGGACACTTTTGCCCGGACGCGCAATTACGACGGCATCATGAGCGCGGCCACCTACGCCACCAGCACGGTGGACAAGTTCCGCGCCGAGGGGCAATACGCGGTCGAGGCCCGGGACGCGGTGTGGGCCAAGGGGTATGAAATCCTGGCCGAAGTGATGGCCGGCCAGCGGCCCCTGCCCGCGCTGGATCAGGTGATCGCCGAACTGCCGCCCCTGGCCTGGCCGGATTGAGGGGCGACATGGGCCGGCTCAAGAAAATCATGATCGCCCTGGACCAACTGCTCACGGTCGTCTTTCTGGCCAGGGGCCAACCGGACGAAACGTTCTCCAGCGTGTGCTGGCGCTGGGAATTGTCAGGCAAGCGGAGTTGGCCGCGCCGACTGGTTGACCGGCTGTTCTGGTGGGACCGGGACCATTGCCGCACCAGCTATGAGGCGGAGTTGCGACGGGAACATCTGCCGGAGGAGTTGCGATGAGCGAAGAACAGATCCACGAAATGCGCCGGGAGTTGGGCCGGGTCTTTGACCGCCTCACCAAAATCGAAACCTTGCTCTGCGAACGGTGCGAAGCGCGCGGCGAGGCCCTGGAAAAACTGAAGGAGGAAGTGGACCGGCTGAGGATCAGCCAGGCCAAGGTCATCGGCGCGGCGGCGCTTCTGAGTATCGTCATCGGCTACGTTCTGAAAGGATTGGGACTGGAATAAGCGGGCGGCGCCCGCTGGCGACTCCGCGACAACTGATCGGCTGCCGACTTTCGTCGGCCGGGCCGCCCGTTCGGAAAGGATTGAAGAATGAGTTTTCAACTGGCTTTAGAACACATGCTGAAATTTGAAGGCGGCTACGCCAACGACCGGGATGATTCCGGCGGCGAAACCTTCAAAGGGGTCAGCCGCAACAACTGGCCCAAGTGGCCGGGGTGGGCCTTGATCGACAAAGTCAAGGCGGCCGGGGCGCGGACGGCCAGGCTGATCAACGCCTGCTTCGACCGCAACGAGGAGATGGATTCGTTGGTGGCCGAATTCTACCGCGCCAACTTCTGGGAGCCGTGGGAGCGCCACGACCTGCCTTCGCGCCTCACCGAAAAGTTGTTCGACACGGCCGTGAACATGGGCCAGAGCCGGGCGGCCAAGCTGGTGCAGCGGGCCGTCAACGACCTCGGCCAGATGCCGCCCCTGGTGGAGGACGGGTCCGTCGGCCCCCTCACCCTGGCCGGTCTGCGGCTGATCCTGGTCCTGGATTCGCCGCCGGGCGAGGACCGGGTGTTGCGCGCCTATGCGGCGGCCCAAGCCGAGTATTACCAGGCCCTCGCCGACGTCAAACCCAGCCAGCGAAAATTCCTCAAAGGCTGGCTCCGGAGGGCGGCATGGATACCCGAAATGCCCTGACCGGGCTGGTGATCGGCGGCCGGGAGACTTTGTCTCTCGGCCGGGTGGCCTTCTGGCTGGTCTTCGGCCTGGCCGTCTTTTTCTGGCTGGCCAGGCCGGTGGAGGCTTTTCCCCCCAGTCTGGAGACGGCTCTGGGGTTCGTCCTGGCCTATAATCTGGGGAGCAAAGGGATCAACAATTTCGGCCGGCGGGGGCCAGGAAGGGGGGAGCATGACGAATGAATGGAAAATCTGGGCCGGGCTGGTGGCGTTTTTGGTGGCCGGGGCGGCCTGGCTGTGGATCGGCCAGTTGCGGGCGGGGAATGAGCACCTGAATCAACAGGTGCAAATCCTGACCCGCGAAAACACCGGCCTGATAATCGAGATGGAATCCAACGCCAAGGCCCTGGCCGTCAGGGATGCGGAACGCGCCCGCCTGGCCGCCGAAAAGGCGGCCCTGGAAGCGAAACTGAGGGAGGTATACGACCATGATGAGGACGCTCGGGCTTGGGCTGACGCTCCTTGCCCTGACGGTGTGCTTGAGTGCCTGCGGTAAGCCGTGCCCGCCGGCCCGGCCGATGAGGCCGCCGGCGGTCTACCTTCAGGACGTGCCCGAACCGGAACGGAAGGGCCGGACCAACGGCGACCTGGCCGCCTGGGCGTTGGAACTGCGGGAGGCGGTGAGGATGGGGAACAGCGACAAGGCGGCGCTCAGGAAGTGGGCGGCCGAAATAAGGTGATCGGAACAGGCCACGGCCAGTCCCCTTCGGTTTATGGGGCCTGGCCGTATTTGTATTATATGGCGCCGCCGCCGCCCGCCGACATATAAAAATTGTATACAAACCATGTACGTTCCAGAGGGAACTGAAACAGGCCCTGGTGGCTGGCCCTGGTGGACATGGCCGGCCGCACGAAAAAATCAAAAATAGATCAAAAAATCAAAAATAGATCAAAAAATAGATCAAAAAATAAATCAAAAACGCTTCGGCCGGATGCAAAAGCGAAACGATTTTTATATAACAATGTGTTATCATGACATCATTTATTTCGCAAAAACCTGGCTTGCTATTTGCTTTATAATTTGGTCAAACAAAACGGCTTCAACAATATCAAAACGAAGGTTTGCATTGATTGAGAGTAACAGGTTTTTCCGGCGCCGGATCTTCATGCGCGTGCCGGCGAGTTTCTTAACAAGTGTTGTCTTGGCCTTGACCGTCAACCGACTTGGCTTTGAAGGGCTCCAACGGTTTGAGTGGGTACGTGTGTTCTTTATTCGGCGGTTGACGGTCAAGGCCATCCCGATGGTCATCAGCGAAGTTTGATTTCGGCGCGAGGGGCTTTTCCCGCGTCAAAGGTTTTGTTTTTCTTCAAAGCGAACCGTGCTTCTCAATAACAACAGTAGCGTCCCGCCGCTTCAGGTGGGGCGGATTAGACAGCTTTGCCCTAGGCGGCTCAAGGAGGTTTCTTCATGTCTATCGGTAACGGCCTGATGGTTGACGGCATTAA
>JAVBTP010000250.1:0-5858 GCA_031556115.1 Candidatus Adiutricaceae bacterium | reverse complement strand
GCCCACCCGCGCACAAAAGAAACGTGTCCTCCTCACGGCAAATCCGGCGGCCGACGGACAGCGCCTCCGGATCAAGGCCCTCCCCCAGCCCCAAAGCGGCCGGGAGCCGGCCGCCCTCGTCGGCCGTTTCGGCCTTCTCCGCCAGCCCCGTCCGCCGATCACCCGATCCGCCGGCCAAGAGATGAAGACCGTCCACCGAAAAGCGGTAGAGACGGCAGTCGCCCCAGTGGATATACCACGCCGCGCCCTCATCCCGCCGCCACAAAAGCGCCGCCAGGGAAGCCCCCAGGCCCCGCAGTTCGCGATATTTCTCCCCGGCCGCGGCCACGGCATCGCCCGCGGCTAAAAGCGCGCCTTTCAGCACGGTCTCAGGCGAGCCCTCCCCGGCCAGGCAATATTGCTGAAAAGCGGCCACCGCCAACCGGGCCGGCACCCCGCCCCCGGCCTGGCCGGCCAGACCGCCGGCCACCACGAACAACTCCCCGGAGGGCGTGCTGAAGCGGCCCGCCTCATCCTCGCTGACCAGGCGGTCGGGCCCGAAATGGCAATCCTGTCCCCAATACGTCTCCGGCGGCTCAATCGGCTCCACGGTCATGACTGTTCCTTCCTCGATTTTCGGCGGAACCGGGAGGCCCGTCCGAATCGGGGTATCTTGGCACGAAGGCCGGGTCAGTGTCAACCCGAGTTCGCCGCCCGCCCGCACAAAAGCGCCGAAACAGGCGGCGGCGTTTCCGGCGTCCGATCCAGGCCGGTCACTGAAAAAACTTCAAAGCGAAACCGCCAAAAGCTTCGTAAAAGTTTTTGGCGAAATCGGGCCACGATGGTATCATGGCTTCTGAACCGCCCGAACACTTTTCAGGCCCCGGGCGGGGGGGGGCCGGCCGCCCCTTTCAACATCGACGGTGAGGATTATGGATTTCACGACCAAACGGTGGATTTCGCTGTTCGCGGCCCTGGTTTCGGCCGTCATCATCGGGATCGTCTACTCCTGGAGCGTCTACGTCAACCCTCTGGCGGCCAAATACGGCTGGACCGTGGCCGAGATATCCCTGGCTTACGCCATCAATATCTGCGCCACCGGGTTGGTGCCTCTTCTGACCGACCGGCTCCGGGCCAGGTTGAACCTGCGGAGCTATTGCCTGATCGGGGCCTTCATCTACGGCGGCGGCCTGACGTTATGCGGATTCATCCAGGGCTCGATCCTGGAGGTCTATCTCTACTTCGGGGTTCTGGTGGGCGGCGGCATCGGCTTCATCTATCTCAGCGTGGCCCCCTATGTGGTGCGGCTGTTCCCCGAACGGCGCGGCCTGGCCGCGGGCCTGTTCACGGCCAGTTACGGCCTGGGCGCTTTTTTCTGGTCGCCCCTGGCCCGGACCATCATCTCCCGCGCCGGCGAGGTCGACCACGCCTTCATCTATTTGGGCCTCTCGTTCACGGTGGCCCTGATTATCTCCACCAGATTTCTCCATGACATCCCGCCGGGCTGGCAACCCGCCTCAAGCCGGGCCGTTTCGGCGGCCCAGCGCGCCGAGGTTCCCGACCGCTCGCCCGGAGAAGTGTTGTCCGGCCCGCTGTTTTATGTGGTTCTGTCGATGCTGACTCTGGGCATGGTCAGCGGCTCCATGATCCTTTCCTTAGGGGGGCCGATTTTGGAAGACGCGCTCGGATACACCCCTGAAAAGGCCTCCGTGGTCGTGGGCTTTTTCGCGGTCTCCAGCACCTTGGGCCGTTTCGTGTGGGGCGCCGTTTCCGACTGGATCGGCCGGGTGGCCGTGGTCGTGACTCTGGGCGCGCTGACCTGCCTGGTGATGGCCATTCTGGCCCATGGGCCGGGGGACGGCCTGTTCCTGGCCTGCCTGCTGATCGCCCCCATGTGTTACGGCGCCTACGCCTCGACCGTCGGGCCCATCGCCATCGAAACCTTTGGCGCCCGCTACTTCGTGGTCAATTACAACCTTTTCTTCTTCGCCTTCGGCCTGGCCGCCCTCATCGGGCCGCAGGTGGTCGCCGCGGTGATCGCCTCCTCCGGGGGCTATCGCAACGCCTTTCTCGCCGGCATCGCCTTCGCGAGCCTTTCGGTGGCCCTGGCGGCGGCTTTCAAATTTATGAGGCCCGTTCCCGAGCAGGGCCGTCAGGAAGAGTCGAAAATCGGAACGGCCGCCTTGGCGGCCGAAGCCGAAGAATGATCCGCCGGCTTGTCCGCGGCCGGCCCGCATCAGGGAGAACCGTATGCCTGAAGACCGCCTGCTGGCCATCGATCCGCGCGTGGAGGCCCGATATCCCGGCTTCACCTTAGGCCTGTTGGCCGTAAGGAATATCCAAGGCCCGCCGGACGAGGCGGCCCTGGCCGCCGCCGCCGGCCGGGTGCTGAGTGAACTCAAAATCCGTTATGAGGGGCTCCCCAGAGCCGAGGTCAAGCGGCTGTATCCCGTAACGCCGTATCTGGTCTATTTCAAAAAATTCGACCAGACCTACCCCGTGCAGCATCAGCTGGAATCCGTTCTTCAGGGGCGGAGGGATCTGGCCTCCGGCCCGGCCCTGCCCCGCATCATGTTTCTGGCGGAAATGGAAAGCCTGTTGTTGACCGCCGGGCACGACCTCGACCGGGTGGAGCCGCCCCTCAGACTGGCTGTGGCCGACGACCGCGAGGAGTATATGGGCATCTCCGGCCGGGAGGCGAAGCTGGTGATCGACGATGTGTACCTGGCCGATCAGCGGGGCATCATCAGCAGCATTCTCAAGGGTCCTGACCGGCACACCCGCCTGACGGCGGACACGAAAAACGTTCTGTTCACCGTCTACGCCCCGCCGGGAGTGCTGGCCGCTGACCTGAACCGGCTGCTGGACCGGCTGGCGGAATACCTGACCATGGCCGGCGGGGAGGCGACGGTCGAATTGAAGCGGATCCATTCAGCGGCCGAGGCTAAAAATATGGATCCGGAGTAATATCAACCCGGCAACTTTAGAAGTTGCTTCTCGGCCAGGCCTGAAGTCTAGTGATTTCAGGCCTGGCCGAAATCGCCCTGAATACGTTCAGTCGGCGGGTCAATAACCGGGCCACGTTACCCGCACGTGCCGATCAGGCCGGCCACCGCCCGCAGGGCCAACAGATAGCTATTGGCCCCAAAGCCGGCCACTACCCCGCTGGTCACCGACGATAAAACGGAAACCCGCCTGAATTCCTCCCGGCCCTGGACGTGGGAAAGGTGACCCTCCACCACCGGGATGGTCAAGAGCTCCAGGGCGTCCCGGATGCCGTAGCTGTAATGGGTCCAGGCCCCGGCGTTGATCAGCAAACCGGCCGCGCCCCCGCCATGGAGGGCGTGGATCTTTTCCACAAACGCCCCTTCATGGTTGGATTGGAAAAACTCCACCGTCAACCCCAGATCGCCGGCCAGTTCGGCCACCCGCTGGTTGATGGTCTCCAATTCCATCACCCCGTATTGGGCCGGATCACGCCGGCCCAGCATATTCAGATTGATGCCGTTCATCACCGCGATCAAAGGTTTGGTCATACGGGCTCCTTCCCGGATTTGGCTTATAGACCCGGCCGCTAAACATATTCATTATCGGACGACAAAATTCAGTGATTTCGGGCTTTGGCGAAATCACGGGTTGAATATGTTTATTGGCCGGCGCAATAAGCGGCGTTCGCGGTCTCCAGAACCGCTTGTTTGGCCGACTCGGGCAGGTGCCGGCCGGTCCAGATGAAAAACTGGGCCTCGGCCTGGCCCAGGAACATGTCCATCCCGCCGACGGTCCGCCAGCCCGCGGCCCGGGCGTCCCGGAGAAAACGGGTTTCCGCCGGGGTATACACAACGTCATAGGCCAGCCCCGGGCGGCCGGCGAACCACTCGGCCCGATAGCCGGTCTCCCCTTCATGCCCGCCCTGCTGACCCAACGGCGTGGCGTTGACCACCAGATCGGCCGGCGCCTCCTCCCGCCGCTCCCAGGGGACCACTTTCAGGTCAAAAGCCCGGGCCAGGGCGGCGGACCGTTCGGCGGTGGGGCTGGTGACGGTGATATCGGCGAAGCCCAAAGACAGCAGCCCCACCGCCACGGCCCGAGCCACGCCGCCGGCGCCCAACAGCAGCGCCCGCGAGCCGGCGGCCGGCGGTTGATCTTTCAATGAGACCAGAAAACCTGGCAGGTCGGTGTTGTCGCCGCAAATCCGGCCCTCTTGCCGATAAATGAGATTAACCGCGCCCAGGGACCGGGCCCGGTCGGTGAGCGCGTCCAAATAGGGAATGACGGTTTGTTTGTGGGGAATGGTCACGCAAGCCCCTTGAATATCAAGCAGGCGAAAAGCTTCCATAAAAACGGGCAGTTTCTCCGGAGGCACGGGCCAGGGCGACAGCGCCGCCGAAATCCCCAGATCCCGAAAAGCGGCGGTGTGGAGCCGGGGGCTGAAGGTGTGGTTCAAGGGGAAACCGATGATGCCATACATTTTAAAGGGCGGAACATCTCGCATGGGCGCCTCCTGGGGGTCCGGCGAACGGGGCCGGGGGGCACGGCCAATATTGACCCGCCGACTGAATGTATTCCTATGTGAAAAACGGGCTCCAGGCCTATCGTCACGGACGGGAAAAGGCATGGATACCGGCTTGCGCCGGTATGACGGGTTTCTCTGGTGATCGAATATTCACCGCTTTGACCGTTTACCTGTTGATGGCCCAAGGGTCGCGGCTGTTTCGCCAAACGGTCAGTTCAGTTCTTCCAGGGCCAGCATGGCCTCTTCCCATTTCTTTTCCGCCCGTAAGGCTTCCTCGGTCAGGGCGGCGAATTCCCGATTCAACTCTTTGGCCCGCTCCCCGTCCTGATAGGTGGCCGGGTCGGCCAGCAGTTGGCCGAGCTCGTTCTTACGGCCGGCGATTTCGGCCAGGCGGGCTTCGGAGGCGGACACCAGCTCTTTCAGGGGCCGCCGGCGGGCCGAGAGTTCACGGCGGGCCCGGGCCTCCCGCTGGCGGGCTTCCTTTTTATTCGATTCCGGCCGGGGGTCGGTTTCGGCGGCTCCGTTTTCCACGGCCACGGGCGGGGTGGGGTTTTTCTGGCCCGAGGCGGGCCGCTCCCCCTTGAGCCACAGGGTCTGGTAATCGTCATAATCCCCGGGAAAGACCTCCAGACGGCCGTTTTCAATGATCCCCACGCTTTGGCACAGGCTGTTGATGAAGTGGCGGTCGTGGCTGATCATCACCAGGGTGCCGCCGTAGTCGGCCAGGGCGTCTTCCAGCATCTGCCGGCCGGGAATGTCCAGGTGGTTGGTGGGTTCGTCCAGCAATAGAAAATTGGGGGCGGTGAGCATGATCTTGGCCAAGGTCAGGCGGGCCTTTTCCCCGCCCGAGAGCACGGCCACTTTTTTGAAAACGTCTTCGCCTGAAAACAAAAAGCCGCCTAAAACCGAACGCAGGGGGCCCTGCCCCAGATCGCCCGCCACGGTGGCCAGTTCCTCCAGAACGGTGCGGGCCGGGTTCAGGCTGTCCATCTGGAACTGGGCGAAATAGCCGAGGGAAATCCCCTGGCCCACGCGCCGGACACCGGCGCTGACCGGCTCCAGCCCGGCCAGCATTTTCAATAACGTGGATTTGCCTCGGCCGTTGGGGCCCACCAGGGCCAGTCGGTCGCCGCGCCGCAGCCTGAGATTGAGATCCGTAAAAACTTCCACAGGGCCGTAGTGTTTGGCCACCCCCACCAGTTCGGCCACCTGGTCCGGGCCCCGGGCCGGCTGAGGCAGGCGGAAGTGAAAATTCTGGTCCTCCAGGCTTTCGGGAGCGTCCAGCCGGTCCATTTTTTCCAACATTTTGATCCGGCTCTGGGCCCGTCGGGCGGTGGTGGCCCGCACCCGGTTCTTTTCAATGAAC
>JAVBTP010000188.1:0-4094 GCA_031556115.1 Candidatus Adiutricaceae bacterium | reverse complement strand
GGAGGCCGTCTGGTCGGACAGCGGCGACGAGCCCTGGCTGATGGCCGCCCAACTGCCGGGTGTCCGGGTGGTGGTGGATGACCAGCGGGCCCGGGGCGCCCAGACGGCGGTGGAACAACTGCAGGCCGATATCCTGCTCTTGGATGATGGCTATCAGCACCTGTCCTTGGGCGTGGATTGCCGGATCCTTTTGGTGCCCGCCCGGAACCCTTTTGGCAACGGGGCGGTGTTGCCGGCCGGGCCCCTGCGGGAACCCCTCTCCGCCCATCGCCTGGCCGATATTCTGGTGTGTACCGGCGCGGCGCGTCCCTCTTCGGAGATCCTGGAACTGGCCGGAGGGCGGCCGGTTTTTGCCGCGGAATATCGTTGCGTCGGGTGGCGGGCTTTGAGCGAGGAGGCGCTCAGGCCTCCGGAGGCCCTGGCCGGCCGCCGGGTTCTCGCCTTTTGCGGCCTGGGCCGGCCCGAGAATTTCGCCAGGTCCCTGGATAAGTTGAATCTCGATGTCCGGCGTTTCGTGGCTTTGCGCGACCACCAAGTCTATGACCGGACTCTTTTGGATGACCTGGGGCTGGCTTTTCTGGCCAGCGGCGCCGAGTTTTTGGTGACCACGGAAAAGGACGCGGTAAAGATTTCGGATGATTTTCCTTTGCCGATCATGGTGATGCGGATGGAGATGGTCGTGCACCAAGCCGATGAGTTTTTGGCCGCCGTGCTCAGGCGGGCCCGCTCCGGGTTTGAAGCCAGGTAGCCCCCCCATAAAACACGGTCTGTTTCGGGGAAAATCGCGGCGCTGTTTTTTCCGGAGTGTTCGGATCGGGCTCCCGGCGCCAGGCGGGGAGCGTATTTTTTATGAAACCACTGTCGGTTATGGCCACACCAACACCCGCCAACATTCTCTTACGCGGCGCCAACTGGGTTGGGGACGCCGTCATGACTCTGCCGGCCATGCGGGCTCTGGCCTCGCATTATCCGCAAAGCCGGTTGACGGTGCTGGCCCGGCCCTGGTCATTGGCTGTGTACCAAAATCAGCCCGGAGTGGCCGCCGTCCTGGCCCAGGCCCCGGACGGCGCCCACCGCGGGCTGGGCGGAAGGCTGAGGCTGGCCAGGGAACTGGCCAGCCAGAAATTCGATCTGGCCGTTTTGTTTCAAAACGCTTTTGAAGCCGCCCTCATCACCGCCCTGGCCCGTATTCCCCGGCGCTGGGGCTACGCCCGGGACGGCCGCTCTTTTTTGCTGAGCCAGGCGGTCGAGGTGGAACCGGCCGATCTGCGGGCGCACGAGTCTTTTTATTATTTGAACCTTCTGGAGCGGTTGGGGGTGCCCGCGCCCTTCACCCGGCCCCGGCTGCGGCTCAATCCCGATGACCAGGCCGAGGCGGAAACCATGTTGGGCCAGGCCCGGGTGGGGCGGGATGATTTTTTGCTGGCTCTGGCTCCGGGGGCGGCTTTTGGTTCGGCCAAGCGCTGGCCGGTGGAACATTTTGCCGAAACCGCCCGCCTGATATCGGGTGAATGTCCCGGCCGGGTGCTCATTTTGGGCGGGCCTGGGGAGATCGAAGACGCCGCCCGTCTGGCCGCGCTTCTGCCCGGCCGGCCGGTCAACCTGGCCGGCCGGACTTCGCTGTCGGTCTCCATGGCCCTCTTGGCCCGGGCTTCGCTGTTGGTCACCAACGATTCCGGGCTCATGCACCTGGCCGGGGCCCTGGAGGTGCCTCTGGTGGCCGTTTTCGGGCCCACCAATCCCCAGACCACCGCCCCCCTGGGCCGGAGCCGGCTGATCCGGTCCACGGCGTCCTGCGCCCCCTGCCTGAAAAGGGAATGTCCCCTCCCCAAACGCATTTGCTTTGACAGCGTCACCCCTGACCGGGTGGCCGAG
This sequence comes from Candidatus Adiutricaceae bacterium, assembly GCA_031556115.1. Lineage (GTDB taxonomy): Bacteria > Desulfobacterota > Desulfarculia > Adiutricales > Adiutricaceae > Adiutrix. The sequence goes on along the minus strand of JAVBTP010000188.1, from coordinate 2,219 downwards.
GCCGCTGTGGAATTGCTCCATCCCCCGGCCGCCGCGCCCGGCCGCCGCCCGGCCGTCTTTCTCGACCGGGACGGCACCCTCATCGAAGAGGTGGCCTTTCTCAGCCGCCCGGAACAGGTGCGGCTCCTGCCCGGCGCCGGCCGGGCGGTGGCCGATCTCAACCGGGCCGGATATGCGGTGGCGCTGGTCACGAATCAGTCCGGCGTGGCCCGGGGACTGTTCACTGTCGAGGATCTGGGCCGCATCCATGATCGGCTGACCCAACTTCTGGCTGAAGAGGGGGCCCGGCTGGACGGCCTCTATTTCTGCCCCCATCATCCCGAGGGGGCGATCCCTGAATTCGCCCGCTCCTGCGGCTGCCGCAAGCCGGGCCCGGGGCTTTTCCATCAAGCCGCTCAGGAATTGCGCCTCGACCCGGCCCGATCCATCTGGGTGGGGGATCGCTGGCGTGATCTGGCCGCCGCCGCCCCCTTCGGCGGTCGTTCGGTTCTGGTCCTGACCGGCTATGGCTTGGAGGAAACGGGTCGGCCGGAATGCCGGCCCACCCTGGTGGCCCCCGACCTTCGGCGGGCTGTGGAATGGATTCGGTCATGAGCGACGGCCAGCCTCCAGACGCCGTTCAAGGGCCCGTCGCGCCGTTGAAAATTCTGATCGTCAAACTGAGCGCGGTGGGGGATGTGGTCATGTCCCTGCCGGCGCTGTGGGCCCTGCGCCGCAAATATCCCCAGGCCCGGATCGACTGGCTGGTGGAGGCGGGCCCGGCCGAACTGCTGGTCGGCCATCCCGCCCTTGACCGGGTTTTGATTTCGCCGCGCCATCAGCTCAAGCGTTTGGTCAAATCCGGCCATTGGCTGGCGGCCCGGCGGCTGGCCCGCGATTTTCGGCGGGACCTGCGGGCGGTGGAATATGACGTGGTCCTGGATTTGCAGGGCCTGTTCAAAAGCGGCTTTCAGGTCTGGCTGGCCCGAGGGGCGCGCAAAGTGGGCTTTGACCGCGTTCGGGAGAGGGCCCATTGGTTTTTGAACGAAAAGATGCCGGCCTATGATCCCGAGCGCCACGCCGCCCGCCGCTATCTGGACGCGGCGGTGTATCTGGGGGCTGACCGGCCCGATCCCGAACCTGAAAAATATTATACGCCCCCGCCCCGGGGCGAGGTTGAGGCGGCCCGCCTTTTGGCGGGCCTGGCCGGCCCCTGGGTGGTTTTGAATCCCGGTGCCCGCTGGGTCGCCAAGCATTGGCCGGTGGGGCACTGGCAGCAGTTGGCGGCCCGGTTGGCCGGGGAGAAGGGCCTGAGCCTGGTGGTCACCGGCGGCCCGGCCGACGTTCCCCTGGGGCGGGCCATCGCGGAGGCCGCGCCGGGCGCGGTGAGGGATCTTTGCGGCCGGACCAGTTTGTCCGGCCTGGCCGCCATCCTGGCCCGGGCCGAGGCTGTGGTCACGGGCGACACGGGGCCCATGCATCTGGCCGCGGCGGTGGGGGCCAGAGGCCTGGCCCTGTTCGGCCCCACCCGGCCCAACCGCACCGGGCCTTTCGGCGGCCGCTTTCACGTTTTGACCCCACCCCGGAATTGCCTGGGCTGCCTGAAAAAGAAATGCGGCCGGTCCTGTCTGGCGGATCTGGCCCCGGAGACGGTCCAGGCTCATCTGCAAACCCTGCTGGAGGAAGGTGAATGATGGCTGGCTTCAAGCACCTGTTGACGGCGTTGGTTTTTTTGGCGGCGATGATGATGGCCGCCGCCGCCTTCGGCGACGAGGCCGACCCCGACCTCAGCCCTGATCTCTATCAGCCGCCGGCGTATGTGCCTCCGCCGGCCGCGAAGCAAAAAAACGCCACGGTCCGGGCCGCGCCCGCGCCGGCCCGGGCGGCCGTAACCCCGCCGGCCCCCGCCGGCCCGCCGCCGGAGCTGTTCCAAAAAGGGTTTTATCACGCGGCCTACGCCGGCTTCCAGCCTCTGGTGGCCGCTGGCAACCCCGAGGCCGCTTTTTACGCTCTGGTCATCAGGCGCAACGGCCTCGACGGCCAGCCGCCCGCCGACCCGGCGGAGACGGCCGGGCTGTGGAATATTCTGGCCGCCAATGCCGATCATATGCGCCAAGGGCTCAATGACCGCCAGGTCCCTCTGGCCACCCGGCACGTGTACCGCACCGCCGTGGCCCATCTGGATTATTTCGGGCCCACCGCCCCCTGCTGGCCGCCGTCGGCGGCTCGGGACGCCGAGG
>JAVBTP010000175.1:0-2871 GCA_031556115.1 Candidatus Adiutricaceae bacterium | reverse complement strand
CAGCCGGCCGCCGCGCTCGTCGAAGACGGCCACATAATGGGGAGTGGTGACCGTGACGCTTTTGGTGGGTTGGCCCAAGGCGGGGGCGGGAGAGGGAGCGGAAGCCTCGGCGCCGGCCGTGGCGGCCGGGGTGGCGGCCGGAGCGGGTTCGGTCACCGCGCCCGGCGCGGGCGCCGGCCGCTCCGACGGGACAAAAAACGACCATCCCAGAAGCCCCACCAGGGCCAGAGACATAAGCCAGAAAAAACGACTGTCCATCAAACGCTCCTTGCCGACCTAAATCTTTCGCGTCAACTGTCGGCTCAAAAAATCGGGCCCTGTCTTCCCGGTGGTTTCTCCGGCCGGGGGCACGGGATCGTATCCTCCCGGGTGAAAGGGATGGCATTTTAAAAGCCGCCGGGCCGCCAGGTACGAGCCGCGCCAAAAACCGTGGATGGTGATGGCCGAGGCGGCGTAGTTCGAACACGTGGGCCAGAAGCGGCAGCAAGGCGGGAACAGCGGCGAGATGCCGCGCTGATATACATAAATAAGGCCCAGGGCCAGCCAACCCAGCCCCGGGGGCCGGGCCGCGAAGACTTTCCGTTCCGAGGCGGGGCCGGCCGGGGGGGCGTCCCGGTTTGGCCCGGGGCTGGCCGCCGGGCCTGGTTCTCCGCGCGGGGGGAGGGGCGCCTCCCCGACGGTTTTCGGCTGAAAATGCCGCAGCCGCCGCCCGGCCAGGGCCAGATCGTCCCCGAGGCGGGCGCGGGAAAAACCGCCGGCCGGCTGAAGGGCGATGAACGCCAAATCCAGTCCACCCGGCCACTGGTGCCGGTTTTGCCGAAAAAATTCCCGCACCTGACGTTTCAGCCGGTTGCGGGTCACCGCCGCACCGATTTTTTTGGTGACCGTCACTCCCAGTCGGTGCCGGGCCAGATCGTTGGGCCGCCCGACGACCAGAAAGGAGTCGGTCCGGATCTTCACCGCCGGTGGCGTGCCGCGGTCGGCCAGAGCCTGAAACTGGCTCCGTTTTAAAATCCGGTCCGCCTTGGGCCAGGTGAAGCGCGCTCGGCTTGGTCCGGATTCGGAAAACACCTCACCGCCTCCTTCAATGGCGGATGGGGCCGGAACCGAATTCAAAACGGCCCGAACCCCCCAGCGGCCCTGAAAACCATCCTGAGCCATTCCAATCGGATGTGCCGGCTCCCGAACCATGCCCGGTCGACAAAGTCTCCGGCTACTGGGCCAGGCGCTTGCGGCCTTTGGCCCGACGGCGGTTGATGACCGTCTGGCCGCCCCGGCTCTTCATCCGGGCCAGAAAACCGTGGGTGCGCTTTCTTCTCAGGGTATGGGGTTGGAAAGTCATTTTCATAATAATCACCTTATGTTGCTGCGAAAATTATACCTAATTTCCGGTTGATGGCTTGTCCGCCCAGCGCTCGCGGAGACGTTGGGGCTAAGCGTGTCTGGATTGAGCCCGTTTATTCGCCTCGGGCTTTTTCGGCCGCCTCGGCCCTGGTTTTGCATTCGATGCACAAGGTCGTCACCGGGCGGGCTTCCAGGCGTTTATGGCCGATCTCCGAACCGCAGGATTCGCAGATGCCGAACTCGCCCTGGTCAATCCGCTCCAAGGCCTCGTCGATTTTCACCAGCAAAAACCGTTCGCGCTCGCGCAGGCGCAGAATGAAGTTGCGGTCCGACTCGATGGAGGCCCGGTCGGTGGGGTCCGGGTAGTTGTCACTCTGATCGTTCATGTCGGTGACCGTATCGTCGGCGTATTGCAGAATTTCGTTGCGCCGGGTCAGCAGCAGCTCCTTGAAATGGGCCAGATGTTTGTCGTCCATTCAACACCTCTTTAAGCCTGCCGTTCAATCGCCTAAAAACGACGAGCGTCATTTTTTGGGTGATTAAAAAGCTTATTTTATTGCGAAAAATATTTTTATATCCTTCGCAATCGGACATTGGGGTGGTCCCCGGGCAACTCCACCGGGGCGGCGCGTGAGCCGGGCCGCATTCCAGCCAGGCAATGAATCCATAATATTATAACATGCCCCCGCTTTTGTAAAGGGAATTTTAGGCCCCGTGGAATGTCCGGGGCTTTGACAAAAACCCCCGTAGCTTATAGTATGGAAGATTATGAGGGGAGCGGACGATGGCCGACGATTATCACCGATATTTCATCCAAGACGGCCGCCATGTGGGCCGTTATGAGGAGATGTATCAAAATTGCCCCGACCCCTGGCGCATTGAGGAACTGGGGCCCCGGCTGGACATGCGGGCCGCCCTCTTGCTCCTCGCCGGCCGGGAAGGGCGGATCGACCGTTTTCTGGACGTGGGGGCCGGGCTGGGGCTCTTCACCGGACTGTTGACCCGGGCTCTTTGGCGGGAAAATCCCGCGGCCACGGGGGTGATCACCGATATTTCAGCCGAAGCCGTCCGCCGGGCCGCCGAACGTTTGGCCGATCCCCGGCTGGCGTTCCAGCCTTTGGATGCCCGCGATCTGCCGTCGGCCCCCGTTTTCCCGCCCAAAAGTTTTGACCTGGTGGTCCTGGCCCAGGTCCTGTGGGGGCTTTTGGAAAACCTGCCTGACACCCTGACCGCCCTGGCCGATCTTCTGCCGCCCGGCGGTTTGATGCTGATCTCCCAGCACTTTCCCGGGGCCGGGCAGACCTATGGCGCCGGCGTGGTGGCTTCGCCCGAAGATCTGGCCGGCCATCTGGGCCGGGCCGGCCTGGACCTCCTGGACACTCTGGAGACCAATCGGGCCGGCAACCACCACTGGGCCGCCTTGTGGGAAAAGCGTCCATGACCGTGGCCGACCCTCTGGCCTCCGCCGTCCCCTCGTCCGGCCGGGAAACGGCCGACCCCGGACCGGGGGGGGCGGCCGGCGGCCCC
>JAVBTP010000066.1:0-4922 GCA_031556115.1 Candidatus Adiutricaceae bacterium | reverse complement strand
CCAGAAATTGTAGCCGCCGCTGTACTCCCCCTTGGTCAGCCGGGCCAGGATATTGTCCACGTTCTCGCGGGCCGCCTTGGCCTGTTCCGGGGTCGATTCCAGCCGGTCTTGCAGGCGCAGCCAGATGAGGCTGGCATAACCCTTGGAGGCGGTCTGCTCCACGCAGGCGTGGGGGTAATCCCGCAGCCAGTCGAAGGGTTCGGACAACACCCCCACCAGACTGGGGGAAAGCGTCAGGCTCAGGCCGCCCCGGGTCTGGTCCAGGCCCTCGGTCAGGGCCAGGTCGGTCCGCCATTCGCCGGGGACCAGGCGCTCGTAGGAGGCCTGGGTGGACAATTGATTGGGGGGGGAGACGGGTATGGAGAATTCCACGCTGTCGCGGTCCCCGCCCATGGTGACGGTGAACAGGAATTGGGCCTGGCCGGCCGCCTCGGCCTTGACGCGGAAGCTGACTTCCTGGCTTTGGCCGGGCTCGACGGTTACGGTTTTCCTGGCGTCATCCAACAGGGTGAAATTTTCCCCGGCCAGGGTGACGGCGGCCTGGCCTGACTTCTGGCCCCGGTTGCTGACCACCATGGCCGCCGCGAATTCGTCGCCCACACCCGCGTAGCCGGGCAGGGCCGACCGGGCCAGGAGATCGCGGGTCACCAAAACCGAGTTCGTGCCCGTGCCGCTCTTGCGGCCGTGGCCCGTGGCCACGGCGAATATTTTAAACGTGGTGAGGTTTTCGGGCATTTTCATTTTGACCGTGGCCCGGCCGTTCGTGTCCAGAGCCACCCGGGGCTCGAAACAGGCCAGGGCCGAAAAGGCCCGGCGGACGCCGTCGCCTCCGTCTTTGGCCATGGCGGCCATCAACTCGCCGCCGCCGCCGCCCGGATTATCGCCCTTTCCTCCCCAGCTCTGCCGGCCGATGAGGCTGACCAGGTTGTCGGCGGTCTGCACCAGCAGCGGCCGATCCCGATGATATTGCCGGTCGGGGTAATAGGCCGAGTCGCCGGCCAGTTGGACCACGGCCGCGTCGGCCGCGATCAGGGCCACTTCGGATTCGGTGAAGGGCCGCCCCTGGTCATCGGTGACGGCTATCGACACTTCGACTTCGCCGCCCGGCCCCACTTCTTTCACGTTCGGGGTGACCAGAACCGTCAAGAGATCTTTTTTAGACGGGACTTTCAATTCGGTATACCCCAGCCGGATGGCGGGCTTGCCGAAATCCAGGCCGCTTTCGTCCAGTTGTTCGGCGATGCGGCCCCGAGCCAGAAGGACCGAGACAAAGACGTTGGGCGTGTCGTCCTCGGTCAGGGGCACCTCCAGAACCGGGGTCTGGCTCTCGATTTTAAAGACTCGGGATTGCCGCACCCCGGCCCGTTCGACGGTCAGCAAACCCTCCCCCTGCTCGAAGGGGCTTTGGACCATGATCCGGGCCGTCTGGCCAGGCTGGTATTCCTTTTTGTCCGGAACCAGGGTCAGGCGGTCGTCATTGCCCAGATGCCAGCCCACCGGCCCGCCGCCGCTGACGTAAAAGTCCAGGGAGGCCTGGTTGACGCGGCCCTGATCGTCTTTGACCTCGGCCAGGACCCAGTAATAGCCGGGCTTTTCCGGACTGAGGGGCAGCGGGGCCGGCATATCGGCGCTCACCACCCGGGCTTCGGAGATTTTTTCGTCCACCATGCGGGACACGTATTCGTAGGCCGCCCCGGGGCTTTTGCGCCTGACGTTCTGCCAGGTGCGGCGGTAGAGGGTGGTGGCCACTTCCTGGCCGGGTTTCAGGCGGCCCCGGTGATCGGCCACGATAACTTTCACCTGATAGGGCCGGCCGGCCTCGGCCACGAAATTGTCGTTGGCCAAGCCCGCGTACACGGCCGCCGGGTGCACCAGGAAGGAACCGCTGGTGGACACCTGGCGTTGGTCCACGTCGGTGACGGTGACCGAGGTTTCATAGGTCCGGGGGGCGGGTTTCTGGTCCGGGGCCGCGGTGAGGTCGAGGGGGATTTTCATCGATCCCCCCCCGTCCAGGGCCGTTTCGCCCGAGGCCACGGTTATGGACGGCTCCTGATAGCCGTATCCGGTGTCGTCATAGTCGTCGTCAGGGCTGAAGCGGTTGACCAGGCTGTAGTCGGCCCAGTCCCCGGGCAGCCGGAAATCCGTGGGGCTGACGTTGACGCTGTAGCGGGCGGGCTGGCCGACCACGGGCGCGCCGAAATGATAGTCGGCCTTGACGGTCAGTTCGGCCCGGTCACCGGAGACGGCGTCTTCCGGCTGGCCGCCCAGCTTGATTTCCAAGGCCGGGGCGCGATAGGTCAGGACCAGGAAATCACCGGCCATGGCGGGGCTTTCCTCGCCGGGCCGCCCGAGGTGGACGGTCCATTGGCCCAGGGCGGCGTTTTCGGGAATCTTGACCTCATGGCTCACGGTCCCGAAGGGGCCGGCGGCCAGAACGGCGCTGTCCACTATTTCGTGGTTGGCGTCACGGATCTCCAGAGTCAGATTTTCGTCCGCCAGATCTTGGAGACGGTCGCCGTCGTTTTGGCGGGCAATGATTTTCAGTTTGGCCGTTTCGCCCGGCTTGTAGAGGGGCAGGGCGCTGATCAGCCAATTGTCGGGAGCCGGATCCCGGTTCAGGGCTTCGCCCGTGGCCATGTTCCAGCGCCAGGTTTCCAGGCCTTCATTCCAGTTGACGTTCCACAGCGACATCTGGCCGGCGGCCCGGGCCACCACAAAGAGGCTGGGCTCCAGATCCCCGAGCTTTTTCAAAAGGTCGCTGGCCCCGGGGAGCGCGGCCAGGCCCTGGTCGTCGCTGGTCCCCTGCCAGACCACCCGGCCTTCGAGGTCGCGCAGTTCCAGCTCAACTCCCGGCCAGGAGGAGCCGCCGGCCAGGTCGGTGGCCCAGATCAGAGACGATTCCGGCCCCACTTTGACCGCCAGGCCAATGTCGGAGACCTGGGCCATGGCAAAGGTCCGCGCCACGCCCGGCCGCCCGCCGTCCCCGTCTTTGACCGGCCAGTCGGCCCGCAGGTATAAAAAGTGATCCCGCAGCCGTTCACCGAACATTTTTCCCAGATCCACCGGCAGGGAAACCGCCCCGTTGCGGGCGCCCTCGGGCACGGGGATGGTCATTCCGACCGGATTCAGCGCTTCGAGGGTTTCGTCGCCCGGTTCGGTGTCTCCGTAAAAATACGGGGAGTAGCCGCAGGCGGCCAGAAATTTGATGGCCTGGTCCGCGGTCAGGGCAAAGCCTTCCAGCCTGGCTTCTTTAATATTGCTGGCCATGAGGCGCAATTTGGGGTCGGTGGCCGTTTCCAGGAGCCCGTAATCGCCGCTGAGGCTCAGATAGGTCTCATATTCCCCGGTGGTGAACTTGATCTGAACGTCTTTGCCCAAGCTCTGGCCAAAGATGTCCTTGGCCTGGCCGTCGATGGTCAGGGTGTATTCGACCCCGGACTTGAAGCCTCCGGGGATGAAGAGGTAGTCCTGGAGCCCTTCGGCCTCCTCATATTCGTCATCCGCGTCGCCCACGGGCGCGCCTTCGGCGGAGACTTCCGCCCCGGACCCGTCCGCGGTTTCATCCGCTGCCGGGTCGTCCGCCCCGCTGGGAGGGGCGAATTCCTTTTTCAGGGGCGTCAGGTCGTAGCCGTGGTTCAGGTGAAGGTACGGCAACAGATCGACGATTCTGACCGGGTTGGAAAAATTGATCTGCAGGTCGTGGGCGGGGTACTGTTTCCCGTTTTCCTCCAGCCCGGCGACCGCGGCGGTGAAGGGGCCGTACGTGGCGCCTTCGTCAATGACCAGCCGGGCCGAAGGTTCGGGGCCGGCCAGAGACTTCACGCCGGCTTCCAGCACCAGGCGGTATTTCACCGCGCGGGGCAGTTTCTCCTTGGCGGTGAATTCGAAGGAGGAACCGCCTCCCCAATGCTCGACTTTTTTGACCAGGGCCGGCACGGCCATTTCCCGCTCGTCCTGGTCATAGACGAAGTGGAACTTGGCCATGAGGTCGGCCAGGTCGGGTTCCTGATTGAAGGTCACCCGCCAGCGGGGAGTCAGGGCCTGGTCCTCGTCCAGGGGCGGGCCGCCCAGCTGGTGGGACTCCAGAATGCCCAGATCGGGCAGGTGGATTTCGATCTCGGCCCCTTCGGCCAGTTTGGCTCCGGACAGGGCGGCGAGGTTGGCCGGGTCGAGCCGGGCGGTGAGGCGCAGGCTGCCGGTCAGGGGCGTCTTGGGAACCCAGGCCAGGGTGTATTGATTCAACCACAGAAAGTCGCCGGCCACCGGGGGATCGACCGCCAGGGCGCCGGCCGGGACGTTTCCGTAGTCTCCCAGGGCCACCATGGGCTGGTTGAACATGGCCACCACCTGGTTCAGCTTTTTGACTTCGCCCTCGGGGCCGAAGCGCAGGAGTTCCAGCGGCTGCCCCTCGGGCACCGGAGCGCCCTGCCCGCCGGCCGGGAGCATGGCCGGAGGCGCCGCCGGAGCGGAAGCGCTCTCGGCCGCCGGGGCGGAGGCGCTTTCGGCGGCGGCTTTTTCGGCCGCGGGCTGGGGCTGATCCTGGCAGCCGGTCAAAAAGACGGGGAAGAGCAGGGCGAAGACCCAGGTCAGGCAGTGGCGGCTGGCGAGACGATACATGGCGACCCCTTTGGTTTGGTCATATGGCGGGCGGAAAATTCGCGAGGCGACGGCCGTTTCAGGGTAATCGGGCGGCGCGCATCCATCGCCCGATTACCTTGAAAGGATATAATAAATGAAGGGATAATTCAAATGGAGTTTTTAAGGAGGGGGCTAAAACAACCGGTTCGCGTTTTCCAGACCCAGGGCTTCCAGTTCTTCGATGGAGGGCAGGGCCTCCAGGCTGGGCAGATCGAAAGTTTCAAGGAACTTTCGGGTGGTGCCGTAGGCGATGGGCCGGCCCGGGAGGTCCCGGCGGCCGGCTA
>JAVBTP010000127.1:0-7038 GCA_031556115.1 Candidatus Adiutricaceae bacterium | reverse complement strand
CGGATGACGATGTAGAGCTTATTTTTGAACATATCCAGCCTGGAGCGGCTTCAAAGTTGGAAGAATATGCCGCGGACTTGACACCGCTTGATCAGGGGCGCCGTCCTTATGAGGCCGGCTATGAGGCGGCCGAGCAATTTTGGGAGGACTGGAGCGGAGAAATTGATCTCCGGCAAAAAGGCCGGGTAGATGTCGCCGGCATTGTCAAGTCGTTCGGAGTAACTGTAACCAGGGTAAAGTTCAGCGATTCCGGGTTGCGGGGGGCGGCTTTAGCCGGGCGGAATCTGCACCCGGTCATTTTCATTAATGCCGCCAATTCATATAACCGTGAACCAGCCGGAGCCCGCTTTACGATGGCTCATGAATTATGCCATCTTCTTTATGACCGCCATTACGGCCGCGAGGTGGGGGTGGCCAGTGGCCCCTGGGCTCCACAGCGTGTCGAACAAAGGGCCAACGCCTTTGCGGCGATGCTTCTGATGCCGGGAGAACTGATTGAGAAGTATCTGTCTGAAGGTGAAAGCCGGAATTGGAGTCTGGAATTTGTAGAGAATATGGCTGACGAATTAGGCGTTGGTTGGCTGGCTCTAGTGGAGCATCTTTATAACCAGGGAGCTATAAATCTAGATCCCAGGGAACGGTTGAAAGAAGAACGATGGGATGGCCCTGGCGCCTGACAAATCAGTATATCAATTGGTGGTTTCGCCAGATCTTTTATTTGGGGCGACGCTCTTGTGTTGACGCGGGTTTAAGTGTATTATATGAAATCCCTTCAGATCCCGCGCGGCGATTCAGAGAGGGACGGCACTTGATTGGGAATTCCAGGGTGTCCGCTTAGAAACCCTGAAGTTGGTGATTCCAATTGGAATTCTGGTGATGGTGAAGATTGTTAATCCTGACCCGAAAAATAGGTGAGACCGTAGCCATCGGCGATGAAGTCAAGGTGCAGGTGGTGGACGTCAAAGGGCGCCAGGTGCGTTTAGGCATTACCGCCCCGGCTTCCTGCGCCGTGCATCGTGAAGAGGTTTTTCAGCGGATTCAAGAACAAAACCGTCAGTCGGTGGATCCGGCCCCCAGTGACCTGGAGGCCCTGGCCGACTTGTGGGGCCTGCTGAAAAAGTAACGCGCTCAATCAATGTGGTGAAATTGGATTTTATGATCAAGATAAACACCAAACGGTTCGGGGAAATGGAATTCTCGGAGGAGGCGGTGGTCAAGGTCCTGGGTGGACTGATCGGCCTGGCCGGGTCCGAGAAATACATTATCATCCACAACCAGGATGACAGCCCCTTTTATTGGCTGCAAAGCGTCGATGATCCCGAATTGGCCTTGGTCATGGTCAACCCCCTGATGTTCAAGCCGGATTACGACCCGCCCATCCCTTTGAGCGTCAGCCAGGAGTTGGATGTCCAGGCCGCGAGCGAATTGTCGGTCTTCGTTATTGTCACCATTCCGGCCGGAAACCCTCGGGCCATGACCGCCAACCTCCTGGGTCCCGTGATTGTCAACACCCGCAGCCGCCGAGCCAAGCAACTGGTGCTCGACGACCGGGTATATTCCCACCGCTACCGAGTCATCGAGGAACAGCCCCCCAAATCGGAATGAACGGGCGCGCCCGGCGACCCTGTTTCCGAAGCGGCGGCTGGTTCCAGGGCGCCGCTTCGGGCGGGTTGCGTCCGGGTGGCCAGGAGTGTTTTGCCTCCCCGGGCAATCCGGGCCTCTTTGAAGGGCCCCCTGACGTCAAAGAGTGAATGGGCGGTGCTACAGTTATGGATATGGAAGAGACCGTAACCGATTTTGAAAAATATCTCGCGGGGGTTCTGGGCCGTTCGGCCCACACGGTTCGGGCCTACGGCGCTGAAGTGCGGGAGTTCGGCCGGTTTCTGGAAAGCCGGGGGCTGGGCTGGGCCGGAGCCGGAAAAGCCGAGGTGCGGGCCTTTTTGTTTGAGCTGAAGGGCCGGGGCCTGGCCAACACTTCTCTTTCGCGGGAACTGTCGAGTCTGCGGGCTTTTTACCGCTGGCTGATTCGGGAAGGGGTCATGGAGTGGAACCCGGCCGCTTCGGTGGGCGGCCCGAAACTGCCGAAAAGGCGGGCCCTGTTTCTCACCGAACGGGAGACCGAAATCCTCTTGGATGAAGAGGAATCGGGGGCCGCGGATTCGGAGACCGCTCTTCGGCGCAACCAGGCCGTCTGTGAGCTTTTGTATTCCACCGGCCTTCGGGTGGGGGAACTGGTTAATTTGAATCTGGGCGACCTCGATTGGGCGGGCTCGAAGCTGCTGGTCCGGCGGGGCAAAGGGGCCAAGGACCGTCTGGCGCCCTTCGGGGAGCCGGCGGCCGAGGCGCTTCGGGCCTGGCTCGCGCGGCGGGATCTGTGGTTCACCCCGGATCTGAGCGGGGAAGCCCTGTTTCTGGGGCGGCGCGGCGGACGCCTGAATGATCGGGAGGTCCGGCGGCTGCTCTCGGCCAGACTGGCCCATCGGGATCTTGACGGGCGATACAGCCCCCATACCCTGCGCCACAGTTTCGCCACCCATCTGTTGTCGGCCGGGGCCGACCTCAAGGCGATAAGCGAGATGCTGGGGCACAGTTCTCTGGCCACCACCGAACGGTATACCCACCTGGATCTCGCCCGGCTGCAACAGGTGTATCGTCAGGCCCATCCGCGAGCCAGAGAGGAGGCCGCGCCCGGGGGCGACCAATTGAAGAGCGGAGCCGGAACTGAGCGCGCGCCGACTCGGCCGAAAAAACAGGGGGCGCCGAAAGCATGACCATTGATCTTCGCGAATATAAACCCCGGAATGATCCGGACCGGAATGATCCGGACCGGAATGATCCGGACCGGAATGATCCGGACCGGAATGATCCGGACCGGAATGATCCGGACCGGAACGGCGGCCGGAGCGCCCCGGACGGGGCCGGGCCGGAACCGGCCGGCGGCCGGCGGCCGGAAACGGGGGTGCCCGAAGACTGGGTGTCCCAGATCACTTTGGAGGACGCCCGGCGGATTTACGTCAAACGCGGGTATGAACGGTTCGCGGGCGCCTTTGCCCGGTGCGACGAGGCCGGCGGCCTGCAGATCTCTCTGGCGGTGGCCCCGTTCTTCTTTGGCTGGGTCTGGTTTCTCTATCGGAAAATGTATATCGAAGGGGTGGCGATTTTGGTCGGCAATTTTGTCCTCTCCTTTGTGGTGGGCCTTTTCAGTTCCACCGACCGGGCCTATTTCCTGATCAGCATGATCGTGGGCCTGACTCTGGCCATGTTCGGCAAAGGGTTGTATTGGAAAGCCGTTGACCGCCAAATCGCCCGGGCCATGGCTCTTTTTCCCCAAAACCCCCGGCAGGCTTTGGTCTGGCTGGAAGCCAGGGGCGGGGTCAATCTCTGGATCGTTTTGGTCGTCCTGGTTCTTTTCTCCCTGTTCGTGTTCATGACGGTCGCCGAACAGGTGAGGCTGGGCCAGCTATAACTTGGAATGACCCGGCCATTGCCGGCCGGAGCGGGTCTGAGGAGAGAGCATGTCTCATTCGTTTGAAGCCACCACCATTTTGTCGGTTCGCCATCGGGGCCGGGTGGCCGTCTGCGGCGACGGCCAGGTGACCATGGGGGCCACGGTGATGAAGGGCACGGCCAAAAAGGTCCGCCGCCTGTATCACGATAAAATCATCTGCGGCTTCGCCGGCGCCACGGCCGACGCCTTTACCATCTTCGAACGCTTTGAGGACAAGCTTTCCAAGTACAGCGGCCAGCTTTTGCGTTCGGCCGTGGAACTGGCCAAGGATTGGCGCACCGACCGCAGCCTCCGCCGCCTGGAGGCTCTTCTCCTGGCTGTGGATCACCAGTCGAGCTTTTTGCTGTCCGGATCCGGCGACGTCATCGAACCTGACGACGGCCTGTTGGCCATCGGCTCCGGCGGCCCCTACGCCCTGGCCGCGGCCCGGGCCCTGGTGGCCCGCGCACCGGAGATGGCGGCCGCGGACATCGCCGAGGAGTCCATGAAGATCGCCGCCGACATTTGTATTTACACCAACCATAATTTCACTCTGGAAGTCATTTGAAGCCGCCGCTCCGCGTCGGCTCGAACCGTCCATATCAAAGAGGCCAAGAGGCCGGAGAAAAAATGCCCGAACCCCTTTCCCAGATGCTGGACCTGACCCCCCGGCGCATCGTCGCCGAACTGGACCGCTATATCGTCGGGCAGGCCGCGGCCAAGCGGGCCGTGGCCATTGCCCTGAGAAACCGTTGGCGCCGGCTGATGGTCGACGAAAATATGCGCGAGGAGATTTCGCCCAAGAACATCATCATGATCGGCCCCACGGGCGTCGGCAAGACCGAAATCGCCCGCCGCCTGGCCAAGATGACCCGTTCGCCCTTCATCAAGGTCGAGGCTTCCAAATACACCGAAGTGGGGTATGTGGGCCGGGACGTGGAATCCATGATCCGCGAACTGATGGACCTGGCGGTGAACATGGTCCAGGCCGAGGAAAAGGAGGCCATGAGCCAGAAGGCCGGTGAAGCGGCCGAGGAGCGGCTTTTGGATCTCTTGCTGCCGGGCAGCCGGCCCGGGGCGGCGCCCGCCCCTTCGGGCGGCTTTTCCGCCCCGCCGCCTCCCGACTCCCGGCCCAGGGTGGACACCACCCGGGAGAAGTTCCGCCAAATGCTCCACAACGGCGAACTGGACGGCCGCGAAGTGGAGGTGGAGACCAAGGAGAGCGGCCAGCCCATGGCCCGCATCTTCACCGGCATGGGCCTGGAGGACATGGAAAAGAATCTCAACGACGCCATGAGCCAGCTCTTTCCCAAAAAGACCCAGCGCCGCCGGGTGAAAGTCAAGGACGCCTGGGAGATTCTGGTCTCCGAGGACGCCTCCCGGCTGGTGGATATGGACAAGGTCACGGCCGAGGCCAAGCTGCGGGTGGAGCAGCACGGCCTGGTCTTTATCGACGAACTGGACAAGGTGGCCGGCCGGGAGAGCAGCCGCTCCGGCCCGGACATCAGCCGCGAAGGCGTGCAGCGCGACCTTTTGCCCCTGGTGGAAGGATCCACGGTGCCCACCAAATACGGCCCGGTGAAGACCGACCACATCCTCTTCATCGCCGCGGGCGCGTTTCACGTGGCCAAGCCCAGCGACCTGATCCCCGAGCTCCAGGGCCGCTTTCCCATTCGGGTGGAACTGTCGCCCTTGAGCCAAGAGGATTTCGTCCGCATCCTCACCGAGCCGGAAAACGCCCTGACCATCCAGTACCGGCTGCTTTTGGCCACGGAAAAGGTGGATCTGGAGTTCAGCCCCGAAGCCGTCGAAACCCTGGCCGACCTGGCCTGCCAGGTCAATGAGAAAAACGAGAACATCGGCGCCCGGCGCCTGGCCACCATTATGGAAAAGCTGTTGGACGAGGTCTCTTTCGAGGCCCCGGACATCAGCCCCACCAAGATTTCGGTCACTCCGGAGTATGTCAAGTCCCGCCTGGCCGACCTGGTGGAAGACACCGACCTGACCCGCTATATTCTTTAAAGAGAGCGAAGGGAAGACGACACATGATGAACGACAAGCAGCTTTTGAACCGGGCTTCGGTGCTCATTGAGGCTCTGCCCTACATCCGCAAATTCCGGGGGGCGACCATTGTCATCAAATACGGCGGCCACGCCATGGTCGACGATGATTTGAAAAAGGGTTTTGCCGAAGACGTGACCCTGCTGAAATACGTGGGCTTCAACCCGGTGGTGGTCCATGGCGGCGGGTCGCAGATTACCGAACTGTTGGGCCGGCTGGGCATCGAGACCCACTTTGTCGAGGGCCAGCGCTTCACCGACGAGGCCACCATGGACGTGGTGGAGATGGTGCTCGCCGGCAAGCTCTGCAAAGAGATCGTCAGCCTCATCAACACTTTCGGCGGCCGGGCCGTGGGCCTGTCCGGCAAGGACGCCCAGCTCCTCAAGGCCACCCGCAAAAAACTGACCAGGCCCGCCGAAGACGGCCGGCCGGCGGAGATTGTGGATATCGGCCTGGTGGGCGAACCGACCCGGATCAACACCGAGTTCCTGACCCACTTATGCGCCAGCGATTTCATTCCGGTCATCGCTCCGGTGGGGGAGGGCTGGAACGGGGAGACTTTTAACATCAACGCCGACACGGCGGCCGGGGCGGTGGCCGGGGCTCTTCAGGCCGACAAGCTGATTCTCCTGACCGATGTGGAAGGTGTTCTGGACAAAAACAAAAAACTCATCCCCCAGGTCAAGGTGCCGGATATCGCCCGCCTGAAGAAAGAGGGCGTCATCCAGGGGGGCATGATCCCCAAGGTGGATTGCTGTGAAAAGGCGGTGAAGGCGGGCTGCGCCGGCGCCTTCATTGTGGACGGGCGACGACCCCACGCGCTGTTGCTGGAACTCTTTACCGATCAGGGCTGCGGCACGGCCGTGATGCTGTAGGGCATCGAGCCGTTCAAAAGCCGGCCAGGCCGGATTTTTGAACGGCTTGGCTCTGAGCCAAAAAGCTGTAGCCGCGAAATTCCACCAGCCGCGTGTTCTGGCCGGGGCTCCCCCGGCGTCCGGAGTATGGTCATGTCACTCTCCACTCAACAAATCCTTGACCTGGCCCGTCAACACCTGACGGGCAACGTCACCCGCTATGAGCTGGCCCTGTCCCACGGCCGGGGGATGAAAGTCTGGGACGCCGACGGCCGGGAGTATTGGGACTTTCTGGCCGGCATCGCCACCTGCGCCCTGGGCCACGCCCCGGAGGCGGTGATGAAAGCCATCAATGAGCAGGCCGGCCGGCTCATCCACATATCCAACTATTTTTACAGTGAGCCCCAGGTCAAATTGGCTGAACTGCTGACCGCCACCTCGGGTCTGGACAAAGTTTATTTCGCCAACTCCGGCTGCGAGGCCAACGAGGCGGCCATCAAACTGGCCCGCAAGTATTCCCACGATATCCACGGCCCCGGACGCCATGGCATAATCACCGCCCAGGGGTCCTTCCACGGCCGCACCATGGCCACCATCAGCGCCACGGGCCAGGCCAAGGTGAAGGAAAGTTTCGAG
>JAVBTP010000300.1:0-8059 GCA_031556115.1 Candidatus Adiutricaceae bacterium | reverse complement strand
CGGATGATGCCAACAACCCTCCGCCTGTCGCCCCCGAGTGCGACCACGCCATGCGCTGCTATTGGTTTGAAACCGTCGGGACTTCCAGTTCCCGTTGCGCCAACCGCCACAGCCTGGTTTGCCGTAAACATCGCGACGATGTTTTCGCGCCCCACGAGCGTAAAAACGCGGAGCAAAGTTGATGATGGCGCTCAAAACCCACGGCCCTCACCGGCTCTGATCTGGGACCACGGCGGCGGCCGCGCGCGGATGGCCGCTCCAGCCGCCCTGGCTCCGCCGGCGGGCCGCCGGCCGGTTTTTCCGTTTCCATCCGGATTTGGCGTCAATAAAAATGCCCTCCCTTCCGGTCCTGGCGCGGCCGATTTCAACCGGCCGCGCCCGAATGTTTTGGGGACCGGCAATTTCAAGTTCATTTCCATCTTTAATTTAAAGCCATAATAATATATACTGTCACTGGTTTTGGTGCGAACTCGTCGGGAGCGCGGCCAAACCGGGAACTATTTTTTATATTTATTTGTAATATATGGGAATTTTTCAGGTTATCCGTTGAGGCCAGCGGTCCCGGCGGAGGGGAACCGACCGTATCCGTACGCCCGGTGGGAATCGGGCGTGGCTATCGGCGCCAGAAAGCACTCATGCCCAAGCACTCTTTCGACAAACAGCCGCCATCCTGGGAGAGGGTCAAAAAGACCTTGTCCGGTGGCGGCCTGAAACCTTGGCGGGTCTGGGCCGACGCGACCGGCGAGATACGGGTCGAGGCCAGTGAAGCTTTGGGGGAGTTGGTCGGCGCGCGGCCTTCGGGCGCCCCGACGACGCTGGCCAATTTTTTGAAAAACTCCCATCCGGACGATGCGGCCGGACTGGCGGCGGCCATCAGGCGCGCCCTATCGGGTGAGGAGGACGGATTTACCCATGAGCACCGGTTCCTGGGCGCCGAGGGCCAAATAATCTGGTTCCGCACCTTCGGCCAGGTCGGTGAGGCCGAGGCCGCCGGGCGGGAGGCCGATCTGCTCATTTTTTCCCAAGACATCACCGAATCCCAAAAAACGGCTCTGGCCCTGACCTCCAGCCTGGAACACCTGGACACGGTCATCGACGCGGCCAAAATAGGCATCTGGGATTGGGACGTACCCGCGAACCGGGTTCTGCTGAGCCCGGTCTTCGCCGACCTGGCGGGCATCCCTCCCGCGGAGGTCCGGGGCACGGCCGAGGAATGGTATGAACTCATCCATCCCGATGACCTCGCCATGGTCGGCGACGCCGTGGAGCGGGTCATGTCGGGCGCCGCGAACATTTATACCATAACCTATCGCATCCGACACCGGGCCGGCCATTATGTCTGGTTTTATGAGACCGGACGGGCCATTTCGCGTGATGAAACCGGGCGGGCCAGCCGCCTGGTGGGCGTTCACTTCGATTTCAGTGATCGGAAAAGATTGGAAGAACAGCAATTTAAAGCACTGGCCACGATCGCCGAACAGAAGGCCGAACTGGAAGCCCAGATGGCGGAAAAGGTCCGGCTGCTTCAGGAGGTGCGCTGTAAAGTCGCGGCCATCGTCGACCATTCGGGCTTCGGCGCCGATAACGGACTGACTCCCGGCGGCGGCGAACCGGGCGCCCCCGTCCCCGGATCGGACGAAACCGTCCTTTTCGCCGACCAGTTCAACCAGGCCGTGGCCTTCATCACCTCCCGGATGACCTGGTACAAAGCCATTTTGGACAGCCTGCCCTTTCCGGTTTCAGCCTTCGACCCTTCGGGCCGCTGGTCCTACCTCAACCAACCCTCGGCCGAGGTCTACGGCGGCCGCCCCCTCAAAGAGTATCTGGGACGGCTCCACGATGAAGAGCCGGCCAATTTTATCGACAGCGAGGTGTCGGTCAACGGCCCGTCCGGGGAAAACACGCGTTTCAACCGCTATCGGCCGGAGACCGGGCGGCTGTACCACGGCTTGAATTCCGTCCTGCGGGATGAAAACGGCCTGAACATCGGCCGTATCGAAGCCCTCAGGGACGTCACCGAAATACGCGAAGCCGACGAGCGCACCCGAATCATGGTCGACGCCATGCCCCTGGCCTGCACCTTCTGGGATGAGAACCTCCGGAACGTGGACTGCAATCAGGCCGCGGCCACGCTCTTCGACCTGCCGGACAAACAGTCCTACCTCGATAATTTCAATGACCTGTCGCCGGAGTTTCAGCCCAACGGACGCCTCTCTTCGGAATTGGCCCAGGAAAATATTTCCCAAGCCTTCCGTGACGGTTTTTGCACCTTTGAATGGATGCACCAGAAGCTTGACGGCACCCCCATTCCCAGTGAAATAACCCTGATCAGGGTGGCCCGCCGCAACTGCTACATCGTGGCCGGCTATACCCGGGATTTGCGCGTCCTGAAGCGGACCCAGGCCGAGCGGGACATGGAGCGCACGCTTTTGCGCAAGATCATGGATTCCACCCCCATCTGTTTCACCATCACCGTGGGCGGGGTCATCAAATTCATCACCCCCTTCGCCCACACCTTCACCGGCCGGCGGGTCGGCGAAGCCATCGCCGGTATTTATCGGGACTCAAAAGTCTGTGAGGAACTGAACGGTGAACTGGATTCCCGCCACTACGTCAACTGGCGGCCGGTGGAGATCGTCAGGGCCGACGGCCAGACCCGCTCGATGCTGCTCAACGCCTTTAAAACCGACTATTACGGCGAAACCGGCATCATGAGCTGGCTGATGGACGTCACCGAACTCAGGGAGGCGCGGGATGCGGCCGAGGAAAGCACCCGGGCCAAAAGCGAGTTTCTGGCCAACATGAGCCACGAAATCCGCACCCCCATGAACGCCATCCTGGGGCTGGTGCATCTGGCGCTGCAAACCGAGATGTCGGACATGCAGAGGGAGTATCTGCAAAAAACCGAGGGCGCGGCCAAGACTCTTTTGCGTATTATCAACGATATTCTGGATTTTTCCAAAATCGAGGCCGGCAAGCTGGAGATGGAAGAGACGGAATTCCATCTGGCCGACGTATTGCAGAATGTGGCGGACCTGATCTCCACCCGAGCCCATGAAAAAGGCCTGGAGTTCCTCGTCAGCGTGCCCGCCAACACCCCGGCCGGGCTGGTGGGCGACCAGATCCGTCTGGCCCAGGTGTTGAGCAATCTCCTCAGCAACGCCGTCAAATTCACCGATCGCGGCCAGGTATCCCTGAGGGTGGAAACGGTCAAGGAGTCGGACACCCAGGTGATGCTGCGCTTTCAGGTGGAAGACACCGGCATCGGCCTGACCCCGGACCAGATTCAAAATCTTTTTTCCGCCTTCAGCCAGGCCGAGGCCTCCACCGCCCGCCGTTACGGCGGCACGGGCCTGGGGCTGGCCATCTCCAAGAGCCTGGTGGAAATGATGGGCGGCCGCATCTGGTGCGAAAGCACGCCCGGCCGGGGCAGTATTTTCGGCTTCACCGCCGTCTTCGGCCTCCACGCCAACAGCAAGCGCTATGTCCCCCGCCGCAAGGACTTCGGCGGCCTCTCCGCCCTGGCCGTGGACGACAACGTGGTGGCCTTGGAAATTCTGAGCGATTTTCTCAAGACCCTGGGCTTTTTTGTGGTCACCGCCAGTTCCGGCCAGGAAGCCCTGTCGGTCATCACCGATTGGAACAACCAGGGGCGCCACTTCGACCTGGTTTTCGTGGATTGGAAAATGCCGGACATGGACGGCATCGAGACCTCCAACCGCATCCACGAACTCATCGCCCCCACCAAGCTGCCGGTGATCATCATGGCCACGGCCTACAACCGCGACGACGCCCTGGGCCTGGCCCGTCAAAGCGGCATCAGCAACGTCATGACCAAGCCCCTGTCGCCGTCCACGCTGCTGAACATTCTGGTGGACATCTTTGGCCGGGGGCTGCCCGAAAAGGATTCCAAGCTCAAAAAAGCCCATGAAATGGCCATGGTCAAAGAGTTCGCCGGCGCCCGGGTGCTTTTGGCCGAAGACAACGAAGTGAACCAGCTGGTGGCCAGCCGCATTCTCAAGAACGCCGGCCTGGCGGTGGAGATCGCCAACAACGGCCTGGAGGCCGTGGCGATGGTGAAGAACAACCGCTATGACCTGGTGTTGATGGATATCCAGATGCCGGAGATGGACGGCATCGCGGCCACCCGCGAAATCCGGGCTCTGCCTGAATATCGGGACCTGCCCATTGTGGCCATGACCGCCCACGCCATGAGCGGGGACCGCGAACTGAGTCTGGCCGCCGGCATGAACGACCACGTCAACAAGCCCATCAACCTTCAGGAGCTTTTTTCCAGCCTGGCCAAGTGGTTGAGAAAAAAGCCCGGCTATCAGTGATCAGCCGCCTTTGCTTTTCAAGGCCGGTTCCATGGCTGGATCAAAGAAGCTCTGGAACCGGCCACTCATTAATTCAAGGATAGAGATCCATGCGCTTTTACGCCACCACCCCGATCTATTACGTCAACGCCAAACCTCACCTGGGGCACGCCTACACCACCATCATCACCGACGCGGTGACCCGCTTCCACCGGCTCGCCGGCTATGACGCCCGCTTCATCACCGGCACCGACGAACACGGCGACAAGATCGTCCAGGCCGCCGAACAGAACGGCCAGAGCCCGGCCCAATACGCCGACCACATCAGCGCCCTGTTCCGCGCCACCTGGCCCAGGCTGAATATTGAAAACAGCGACTTCATCCGCACCACCGAGGAACGGCATAAAAAAGTCGTGACCCGCTTTTTGGAAAAAGTCAACCAAAAAGGCGACATCTATTACGGCGACTACGGCGGGCACTACTGTTTCGGCTGCGAGCGATTTTATACGGAAAAGGAACTGGTGGGCGGCCACTGCCCGGACCATCAGACCAAGCCTCAATACATCTCCGAAGAAAATTACTTTTTTCGCATGAGCAATTACCAGGACTGGCTCCTCGACCATATCAAAAAAAATCCCGACTTCATCCGGCCCGAGCGCTACCGCAACGAGGTGCTGGGGCTTCTGCGCGAGCCCCTGGACGACCTGTGCATCAGCCGGCCCAAGACCCGCCTGACCTGGGGCATTGAAATGCCCTTTGACCCCAAATGCGTCACGTAGGTCTGGTTCGACGCCCTGATCAGCTATATCAGCGTCCTGGGCGGGCCCGACGGTGAACTTTTTCAGCGCTACTGGCCGGCGGCCCAGCATTTCGTGGCCAAGGACATCCTCAAGCCCCATTCCATCTTCTGGCCCACCATGCTCAAAAGCGCGGAACTGCCCATCTATCAGCATCTCAACGTGCACGGTTACTGGCAGATGGGTCAGGCCAAGATGGGGAAATCCGTGGGCAACGTGGTGGACGCCCTGGGCCTGGCCGACACCTACGGAGTGGACGCCTTTCGCTATTTTCTGGTCCGGGACATGGTCTTCGGCCTGGACAGCGAGTTTGTGGAATACGCCCAGGTGAACCGCTATAACGCCGACCTGGCCAACGACCTCGGCAACCTCTGGCAGCGCAGCCTGACCATGCTGGCCAAATTCGGCGGCGGCGTCATCCCCGACTGGCAGGGCTATCTGAAGGATGAAGAGAGCTGGGCGGTCCATCTGAGCGACAAAATTCTGACCGAATACCGCGGCCACTTCCGCTCCCTAACCATCCACCGGGCCCTGGCCGTGACCTGGGAGGTGATCACCAGCCTCAACAAATTCATCGACACCGAGGCCCCGTGGAATCTGGCCCGCCACCCCGAACGGGCCGACCAGCTCAAGGGCGTCCTCTACCGCCTGGTGCACGGCCTGGCCCTGATCGGGGCCATGATCTGGCCGGTGATGCCCAGAACCGGCGAGGAAATATGGCGCCGTCTGGGGCTGGATTTCACCGACATGACCCTGGACATCCCCGCCATCCGCCGCCAGCTCGTGCCCGGCCGGCCGGTGGCGGCCGGGGAGGCCCTCTTCCCCAGAGTGGAATTCGGCGGGGAAAAGGCGGCCACCAAGGCCGAAGCCAAAACCGGGGCCAACCCCGCGCCGGCCGCCGACGCCCCCCCCAAGAAAGCGGCCAAGGGCGACATCCCTCCGGCCGAGAGCGTCACTTTCGAGGAGTTCAAGCGCCTGGATCTGCGCGTGGCCCTGGTGGCGGCCGCCGAGCGGGTGCCCAAAAGCGACAAGCTCCTGAAGCTCACCGTCCGGGTCGGAGAAGAGGAGCGCACCATTGTGGCCGGCCTGGGCAAACACTATTCGCCCGAGGAGATGACCGGCCGGACCGTGATCATCGTGGCCAATCTGGCCCCGGCCAAGCTCATGGGCCTCACCTCCCAGGGCATGGTTTTGGCCGCGGCCGAGCGCGACGGCGATAAGGAGACCCTGTCGCTTTTGACCACCCTGGTTCCCATGCCCAGCGGTCTGCGGGTTTCCTGATGAAAACCGCCGGGCGCCGGATATGAGAGTTTTGGTGATCGGGGCCGGCGAGGTGGGGTACCACATCGCGGCCAAGCTGGTTCAGGAAAAGGCCGACGTGGTGCTGGTGGACGTCGATCGCGAGCGGCTGGAGACGGTCGCCGAAACCCTCGACGTCCAGACCGTTCAGGGCTACGGGGCCAATCCCGAGACCCTGGCTCAGGCCGGCCTGTCCTCGGTCGACCTTCTGGTGGCCGTCACCGGCCACGACGAAACCAACATCCTGGCCTGCCGCCTGGCCCAGCTGCTGGCCAGGCCTGAAACCCGGCGGGTGGCCCGCATCAGGGCCGGCGGCTTTAACGAGTTCTTCGAGGATCAGCGCCTCCGAACCGACTTCGGGCTCGATTTCATCATCGACCCCAGCCAGGAAGCGGTGAGCACCATCATGGACTTCATCGCCTTCCCGGGGGTCGCCGACGTCATCGACCTGGCCCGGGGCCGGCTGCGTCTGGCGGGTCTCCGGCTCCACCGGCACAATCCGCTTCTGGGCCGCCCCCTGGCCCAACTCCTCCCTCGGGAAGCGGGAGGCACCAACCTCCTCATCGCCGCCATCTACCGCAAGCACGATCTGGTCATTCCCAGGGGCGACACCGTGCTCCAGGCCGGGGACATGGTCTACGTGGCCGCCGGAACCGAGGACACGGCCGCGGTCAACGAGTTCTACGGCCTGGACCAGCGGCCCATTCGCGACGTGGCCATCGTCGGCGGGGGCGCGGTGGGTTATCTCCTGGCCAAACGCCTGGAGCAGGACGAGCGGCGCTTCAACATCACGCTCATCGAACTGAAACCCGAGCGCACCGAATATTTAAGCGCCCGCCTCAAACGGACCATGGTCCTCAGGGGCGACGGCACGGACCAGGAACTCCTCAAAGAGGAGAACATCGGCGACTGCGACGCCTTCATCGCCGTCTCCACCAATGACGAAAAAAACCTCATCTCCTGCCTGGTGGCCAAGAGGCTGGGCGCCCGCCACACCATCACCCGGGTCAATCGGTTTTCCTACGCTCCCCTGGGTTCGGCCATCGGGCTCGAAGCCCTGGTTTCGGTGCGGGTGGCGGCGGTTTCGGCGGTACTGAAATACATCCGCAAGGGCCGGGTCATTTCCGTGGCCACCCTGGCCAACGAGGACGCGGAGATCATCGAATTCCAGGTCATGCCCGGCTCACGGGCGGCCGGCAGGAAAATCATGGACATTAAATTTCCCCACGGTTCCCTGGCCACAGCCCTGACCCGGGGGGAGTTGGTTCTCATCCCGCGCGGCGGCACCGTGATCGAGCCCGGGGATATTCTGGCCATCGTGGCCAAGGCCGAAGCCATCGGCGAGGTGGAGCGCCTGCTGGGCGGACGGTAACCCCCGGGCACTCTTGAGGAAAGTAGCGCGGCCATGAACCTGGCGGTCAATTTTCGCCTGATCTTCCATATGTGCGGCTGGGTGGCCCTGTTTCTGGCCGGCGCCATGCTCGTCCCCGTCGTCCCGGCCCTGGTTCTCGAAGACGGCACCTGGCCGGCCTTTGCGAAGTCGGCCGGGGTGGTGGCCGCCCTGGCCGCGCTGGGCCTCGCGCAAGGGTTCAGCCAATCCCGCCACGCCGAGATGCGCAGCCGGGACGGCCTGGCCCTGGTGGGGAT
>JAVBTP010000314.1:0-8013 GCA_031556115.1 Candidatus Adiutricaceae bacterium | reverse complement strand
CGGCCTTACTTTTATAATTGGACAAAGTCCGCATTTCACCGCTGAAAGGCGAGTCGCTATGAGAAAACAAGCCGCGGCCGCGATTTTGGCGGCCGCCTTGGGGGGCCCGCCGGTCACGCTTCTGGCGGAAACCGTGACGATTGAAAACAATACTGGTTTCCCCATTTGCGAAGCGTATTTTTCTCCGGCCGCCGCCGAGCTCTGGATCACGGATGTTCTGGGGGGCCGCTGTTTCAGCCAGGGACGCGCGGTTACCTTGGACCTGAATCTGGACCAACGGGCCTATGATCTTCTGATCATCGCCCAGGGCGGCCTGGGACGGACCTACTACGGATTGGATGTACGGCAATACCGTCACGTGCGGCTCAACGTCGCCGATGCCGACTTGTTCGAGTGGGATCCCTCGGCCGCGCCCTGACCGGTTGTTCTGGGCGGGCCCGCGAAAGGGGATTAGGGGCGACGGTTGGGGGGGCGCCAGGTCCGCAGACAGGAGGAAATCCGCATGAAAAAGATCAGCCGCGCGGGCGCGGCGGTTTTTCTGGGGCTGTTTTTATGGGCCCTGCCGGCCGCGGCGGAGACCATCAGCATTGAGAACCACACCGGCCAGGATGTGGTCAGGCTCTACACCTCCAACCACGACGCCAATACTTGGGAGGAGGAGGAAAACGTCCTCGGCGGCCGGATATTGGCCGTGGGGGATTCCATAAAAGTCGACCTGAACAGGCGTTTCATGATGTATGATTTGAAGGCCGTGTTCGCCGATGGTTCGGAACGGCCGTATTACGGCGTCAATATCCGGAAATTCACCCGGGTCAGGCTCAACCCCGGGGGCGCGGATCTCATTCCCTGACGGCCTCCGTTGAAATGGGGCCCTTTCTAAGTACTAACTTGTAAAAATAATGAATATTATTTTTACAGTCAACTCGCGGAGCCGCCGGCCGGGCCAAAATCGCCCTTTGGGCCCGGCCGCGACCGGGCCCCGTTACGCCAATAAAGCCATACTTAAAATTGCCCGCCGCCGGCCCCGTGGTCGGGCGGCAGTTCCACTCGGGCCAGAAGCCCGCCTTCGGGCCGGTTGTGCAAAGAAAGCTTCGCCCCGTTGACCGCCGCCATGTTGCGGGCTATGGCCAAACCCAGGCCGGAGCCGCCGAAATCACGATTGCGGGAAGACTCCAGTCGGTAATAGGGCTCAAATACCTTTTCCAGTTCCTCCTCCGCAACCCCCGGGCCATGATCGGCAATCTCTATGACCACTCCTCCGTCGGCGGCGGTCGCCGACATTTCCGTCCGCCCGCCATACCGCCAGGCGTTGTCCAGAAGGTTGGCCAGGCAGCGTTTGAGGCAGAGGGGGCGGACCCGCAACCGGACGGCCGAACCGGCCGGTTGGAGGCCCCGCCAGACCAGGTCACGCCCGTCGGCGATGGCGTCGTCGGCCAGACTGTCCAAAAAAGCGCCCACATCGAGAACCACCGGTTTTTCCACCGCCTGGGGGTTTTGGGCCAATTCCAGGCCCTGGGCTAAAATCGCGCTGATATCCGCGCAATTGGTCAAGACCAAATCGCGCAAACGTTCCGGTTCCACGCTTTCCAAGCGTAATTGAAGCCTGGTGAGGGGGGTGCGCAGATCATGGGCCATGGCGGACAGCAGGCGGTTGCGCTCGGCCAGGTTGTTTTTGATTTTTTCCCGCATTTGATTGAAAGACCGCGCGGCTTCCCGCATTTCCCGGCTGCCTGATTCAGGCAGGGGGATAACGGCCTCGGGATGGCGGCCGAATTGTTCCGCCGCCTGCCCGAGGCGGCGCCAGGGCCTGGTCACCCGGGCCAGCATGACAAAAAGGATGATGGCCATGACCAGGGCGGAAACCAAAAGCTGCCCCCTCCGAAGCCAAACCAGCAGCGAAGAGTCGAAGCCCAAGGATTGGATGACGCTCAACCAGGCGCCGTCGTCCAATTGCAGGACTGTTTCCCCTAAAGGGAATTGAGGGACGGAGAGGGCCTTGACGGCTTCCCGCACATAGGGCGGGGCGGTTTCGGCCGAATCCGGATGTATCAGGCGCACGTGTATGGCCTGACCCGACAGGCGGCTACTGCGGCCTAAAAGCTCGTTGATCTGTTGATACATAAGCGCTTCATAGGCCTTATATTTCGAGGCGGGGGCGAGGGCCCAGCCATCGAGACCGGGGAGGATGGTCAGGACGATATTCCTTCGGCCTTCGGCGTCGACGGCCGGATTATAGTCATTGAGGCTTTCAGCCCGAAACTGAGGCGGGCGCATAAGGATGGCCAGGTACTGAAAAGCGACTTCCCGGGTCTGGTTGTGGGCGACCTGTTGAATATATTTTTTTTGGATATCCCAAAACGCTAACAAATTGATGCCCTGCAAGACCAAAAGACCCGCGAAGATAATCAGCAACAGCTGCCCCAAAAGGGAACTCGGCCGCAACCGGCGAAAAAACGCTTTCATAAGACGGCGCCCTTCCTGGTGACCGGCACGGCCAGGAGGTAGCCGTCCCCGCGCATGGTTTTGATGATTCGGGGGTTTTTGCCGTTATCGCCCAGTTTGCCGCGCAGGCGGCTCACTTGAACATCGACGCTGCGGTCGTAGGCTTCGGCGTTTCGGCCGGCCAGGCACTCCATAATCTGGTCGCGGTTGAGGACCCGGCCCGGATGGGTCAGAAACAGAATTAAGAGACGGTATTCAGCCGCGCTCAGAGGAACGACCACCTCTTGCTCGTCAATAAGGTGGCGGGCTAAAGGATTGAGGCGCCAGCGGTCGAAATGCCAATAGCTTTCTTCCTCAAGCTCCGCGGTGTGATTGGTTCCCGGTTCGGAGGCCGGGCCGGACGGGGGGGGGATCCGGCGCAGCACCGCCCTGATCCTGGCCACCAGTTCCGTGGTTTGAAAGGGTTTCACCAGATAATCATCCGCCCCCAACTCCAGACCCACCACCAGGTCGGCGGTTTCCCCCAGGGCCGTGACGAAGATGATCGGTAAATGTTCAAAAGCGGAACCAGGCGCCCGCAGACTGCGGCACAGGGCCAGGCCGTCCTCGCCCGGTATCATCACGTCCAGAATAATGAGGTCGAAGCGCTCCTCCGCCAGGGCTTTCCACATATCCGGCCCGCATCCCACGGCGACCGCGCCAAAACCTCGCCCGGCCAGGCGCTCGACCAGCAATTCACGGATTTCAGGGTCGTCGTCCACGATCAGCACTCGGGCCGCTTCCTCCATCCCCCACCCCCGCTTTCTGGGCCGCTTTTCTATGTAAAGGATCCTCGTCACGCAATCGCCTTGCCGGGCGGCGCCCGGTAAGCGCCCGGAGAGCGAGGGCCCGGCCATTTTCGAGACCCTCTTAAGTAATAACACGGACTCTCCCCGGGGACAAGCGGTCAGAGCGGCCGAATCCGCCGGGGGTGGCCACCCGACGGTTACTCTTTGTTTCAATGGTGAAATACTGGTGAAACAGCGTCTGATTATATTTAACTCAAAGGCCGATGGGAACGCCGGGTGAGAATCCGGACGTCGGCGAAAGAAAATACCGGGTCCCCGAGAAAGGCCCGACCAATTTGCCGATGTCGCCATCCGGCGACATCACACCCGTCAAAAAGGGCTGAAAGGAGCCGAACCATGTTACGCAAAGTTTTATTATCGGTTTTTTGTCTGAGCCTTCTGGCCGCCCCCGCGGCTTTTGCCGCCGACAGGGGAAACTACCAACCTCAAGCCGGGGCCGCCGGCGATCAGCTTTACGGAACATATCCGAACGACGGCGTCTGCTATAAGGGCGCCAACGGCACCGGGGAGGCCATTGGCTGGGCCAAGTCGGCCATGCAGTGTCAAACCCTGTCCAACGGGCAAAGCTGGGTCTCGCCCGATGGGGTCCAGAACTACGACCGCGGCAAATAAGCCTTCAGGCTGACTCGATCCTCCTTCGATCGGCGACGGACGCTTTTCAGCGTCCGTCGCTTATTTTTGTGGTTGTATAAAAATTTCCATCCGCCCCCGGGAAATAGGCTTGACATTAATTAATCAATTAATTAATATAAATTCGGGAGAGTGGATATGCCGAAAAAAATCATGACGGAACCCCGCCGCAAAAAAAAACCTGGCCGCCCCCGGGCCGCCCCTGGAGAGGGGCGGCCTCGGGACGCGCTCTTGGACGCGGCCGCCAGCCTTTTCGCCGCCCACGGCATGGCGGCCACCTCTCTGGCCAAAGTGGCCGCCGCCGCCGGCCTGACCTCGGCCATGGTCCATTATTATTTCAAGACCAAGGAACAGCTCATCGAGGCGGTGGTTACGGAGCGCCTGGGCGTTTTCCTGTCTTCGGTTTTGGAAGACGGCCAGGGCGATCCTGACGACCCGGTGGAGTTTCTCACCGGCGTCATTTGGCGCCTGGCTCGGGCCAGTGAGCAATATCCGTGGATGCCGGCCCTGTGGGTCAGGGAGATTCTCACCGTCGGCGGCGGTTTACGGGAGTATATGGGGCGGCTCCTGCCGCTGGATTTGCTGCGGCGTCTGGCCGCGCGCTATGCCGCGGGGCAGGACGCCGGGTGTTTCCCGCCGGAGGTCGAGCCGCTCCTGGTGCCGTTCGCGGCCATTTCCAACCTCCTGTTGCCGCTGGTCATCAAAGACCTGATAGGCGAATTGATGGGGTTGGAAGCGTTGACGAGCCAACGCCTGGCCGCCCACGCCGAGGCGATGGTGCGGCACGGCCTGGCCGGCTCGGTTCCGCCTTCATCAAAGTCGGCCGTTCGCCCCAAAACCGTGGGGGGCAAGGAGGGAAAGCGGGAATGCAATGGATGCCCATGGCCATATTGACAGCTGTCTTGTTTTTATCCGCCTGCTCCGACGATCGGGGGGTGTACCAAGGGTATGTGGAGGGCGAATTCCTCTATCTGGCTTCGTCCCAGGCCGGCCGGCTCGCGGCTTTGCAGGTGGATTCCGGAAGCCGGGCGTCGGCCGGGACGGTGATGTTCATCGTGGATGCCGCCTACGAGTTGACCATCGTCCGCCAGGCCGAGGCTGAACTGGCCGCGGCCCGCGACAGTTTGGAGGACATGAAAACCGGGCTGCGGGCCACCGAGGTGGCCGCCATCGAGGCCCAGGTGGTTCAGGCCCGGGCGACCATGGAAAACTCGGTCCTGCAACTGAAACGCGCCGAAGCCCTGTATAAGGCCAAAAGTATACCCGAATCCCAACTGGACACGGCCCGGGCCACGGCTGAAGCCGATGAGGCCCGGGTGGCGCAGCTGCTGAGCCAACTGGCCACCGCCAAGCTGCCCACCGGACGGGATGAGCAGATTCGGGCCCAGACCGCCAAAGTGGCCGCCTTGCGGGCCAATCTGGATCAGGCCAACTGGCGGTTGGGGGAAAAGACGGTGGCCGCGCCGGACGACGGGTTGGTCTATGACGTCTTCTTCCGCCCCGGAGAATGGGTGCCGGC
Source organism: Candidatus Adiutricaceae bacterium (assembly GCA_031556115.1). GTDB lineage: Bacteria > Desulfobacterota > Desulfarculia > Adiutricales > Adiutricaceae > Adiutrix. The sequence goes on along the minus strand of JAVBTP010000314.1, from coordinate 2,574 downwards.
CGGCGGTCCGGTGGTCCGTTTTCTGCCGCCCTTTAACGTCAAGGTGCGTTTCTTCGTGCCTGAGGCCGATTTCAGCCGTTTTGCCCTGGGGCAGCCCCTGTGGGTCGAAATGGACGGCCGGGCCGAACCGGTGGCGGTCCGGGTGACCTATCTGGCCGCGGAAGCCGAATATACCCCTCCGGTGATCTATTCCGACGAGAATCGGGAAAAACTGGTTTTCATGGTGGAGGCCCGGGCCGAGACCCCCGGCCTCCTCAACCCTGGCCAGCCCGTGACCGTGCGGACGAAGGGGCCGTCATGACCGAAGCCCCCGCCATCGACGTTCACGGGCTGAACAAAAGTTTCGGCGCCAAACATGTGGTCAGGGATGTGAGCCTGCGGGTGGAGCGCGGTGAGATATTTGGTTTTCTGGGGCCCAACGGCAGCGGCAAGACCACCACCATCCGGCTGATGTGCGGGCTCCTGACCCCCGACTCCGGCGGCGGCGCCTGTCTGGGGTATGATCTCTTGAAAGACGTTCCGGCCATTCGCCGCCAGGTGGGATATATGACCCAAAAATTTTCCTTTTGGGAAGACCTGACGCTCAGGGAAAACCTCGATTTCGTGGCCCGGGTCTACCAATTGCCGGATCGCCGCGGCCTGGTGGACAAAACCCTTCGTGACCTGGGGCTCCTGGGCCGCGCCGGCCAGTTGGCCGGCGCCCTTTCCGGAGGCTGGAAACAGCGCCTGGCCCTGGCCGCCACCATGCTGCCCGGCCCCCGGCTTTTGATGCTGGACGAGCCCACCGCCGGGGTCGACCCTCAGGCCCGCCGCGATTTCTGGGAGGAACTTCACCGCCTGGCCGCCTCGGGCATTGCCATTTTGGTCAGCACCCACTACATGGATGAGGCCGAGCGTTGCCACAAGTTGGCCTACCTGGCCTACGGCCAATTGTTGGCCCAGGGCACGGGGGCGGAGGTGGTGGCTTCGCAGAAACTGCATACCTGGGAAGTGGCGGGGCCGAATCTGATGGCTTTGTCAGGGGAACTGCGCCACATGCCGGGAGTGGACCAGACCGTGGTCTTTGGCCAGAACCTCCACGTCAGCGGCCGCGACCGGGGGTTGAGCCTGGCGGCCCTGGGCCGGCTGGGCGCGGACTACACGGTCACCGAGCGGCCCACCGAACTGGAAGATGTTTTTATTTTTCTCATGAGCCAGGCCCGGGACAATTTCGCGGATGTGGGCGCGGAACGGGAGGAATCATGACGGGCGGCGGAATGAACGGCGGCTTTTCCCCAGGCCGTTGGTGGGGTATGGTGCTGAAGGAGTTCTTGCAACTGCGCCGCGACCGGGTCACCTTTGCCCTGATCGTGGGGCTGCCCATCGTCCAACTGGTGCTCTTCGGCTACGCCATCAACGCCGACCCCAAAAACCTGCCCGTGGCCGTGGTGGACGCCAACCCCAGCGAATTCACCCGTAGCCTGGCCCAGGCCCTGGATAACACGGGTTATTTCCAAATCACCCGCCGGATCGAAAGCGAGGAGGCGGCCCGAAAGGCTTTGGCCCGCGGCCGGGAGTTGTTTGTGCTCAACTTCCCCGTCGACTTCACGCAAAAATTGGTCCGGGGGGAACGGCCGGCCGTGCTTTTGGAAGCCGACGCCACCGACCCTTCGGTGAGCGGGCAATCCCTGATGGCGGCCAGCCAACTGCCCTTCATCGGCCTGAAGCGTGAACTGACCGGCCCCCTGGCCGGGCTGGCGCCCGCGGCGCCGCCTTTCACCGTGGAGGTTCACCGCCTCTATAACCCCGAAGGCCTGACCCGCTACAACATCGTGCCCGGGCTCATGGGGGTCATTCTGACCATCACCATGGTCATGATGACCTCTCTGGCCATAACCCGCGAGCGGGAGCGGGGCACCATGGAAAACATGCTGGCCATGCCGCTGACCCCCCTGGAAGTCATGAGCGGCAAGATCGTCCCCTACATCTTCATCGGTTTCATCCAGTCCAGCATCATCTTGCTGGCCGCGCGCTTTTTGTTCGGGGTGCCGATTTTCGGCGGGCTGACGGCCGTCTACCTGTCGTCCATGCTCTTTGTGGCCGCCAACCTGGCGGTGGGTATTACCATTTCCTCACTGGCCCGCAACCAGCTTCAGGCCGTGCAGATGACCATCATGTATTTTTTGCCGAACCTGTTGTTGTCGGGGTTCATGTTTTCCGTCCTGGGGCAGCCGAAGTGGGCCCAGGTCATTTCCAGCTTCCTGCCCCTGACCCATTTCAACCGGCTCATCCGGGGCCTGGTGCTGAAAGGCAACACCTGGGCCGACCTCTGGACCCATATCTGGCCCATTCTGATTTTCACGGTGGTGGTCATGGCGGTGGCCGACAAGACGTATAAGCGGACTTTGGATTGAATCCGGCCCGCAACCTGACGATTAGGAGGCCCACCCCATCGCCAGCGCGTAAAATATGACGTGACTAGCCATGTAAATATGAGTTCTTTCCATCCAGGCCGTAAGGTGATACTATTGAACGCGGTTCGCGACGCGGACGGTGACCAGCCGCTGCGGGGATGTTCCCCGCCGAAACGGGCGT
>JAVBTP010000022.1:0-6848 GCA_031556115.1 Candidatus Adiutricaceae bacterium | reverse complement strand
CCATGAGCGCCACCCCGATTCCCCGCAGCCTCTCGATGTCCCTGTCGGGCATCCGCGACCTCAGCTCCATCGCCACCCCGCCCCAGGACCGGCTGGCGGTCAAGACCTCCCTGCTGAAATACGAGGACGAGGCCGTGTGCGAGGCCATTGACCGGGAACTGGCCCGGGGCGGCCAGGTCTTTCTGGTGCACAACCGGGTACGGGACATCCACCTCTGGGCGACCAAGTTCCGGCGGCTGATGCCCCTGGTCAAATTCGGCATCGGCCACGGCCAGATGAAGGAAAAGGAGCTGGAGGAGGTCATGACCAAGTTCCTCAACCGGGAACTGGATGTCTGGATCACCACCACCATCGTCGAATCCGGCCTGGATTTTCCGGCCGCCGGAACCATGATCATCGACCAGGCCGACCGCTTCGGCCTGGCCCAGCTCTATCAGCTGCGCGGCCGGGTGGGCCGGGGCAACCAGCAGGCCTACGCCTACCTGATGGTCGACAACCCCGACACCCTCACCGCCGACGCCAAAAAGCGGCTCAAGGCCCTCCTGGACCACACCGACCTCGGCAGCGGCTACCAGATCGCCCTCCACGATTTGCAGATCAGGGGCAGCGGCAACATCCTCGGCGCGGCTCAGTCGGGCCAGGCCCAGTTGGTGGGCTATGAAATGTATACCCAGTTGATGGAGGAAGCCATTCGCGAACTGAAAGGCCAGCCCCGGGAGGAGGACGTGGAGCCGGAAGTGGCCATGGGGCTGCCGGCCTACCTGCCGGAACGCTATGTGCCGGACACCGAATCCCGCCTGGTTCTGTATCGCCGCCTGGCCTCGGCCGGCACGTTTGAGGAAGTCACGGCCCTGCGGGAAGAGATGCTGGACCGCTTCGGCCCGCCGCCCGAAGAGGCCCGGAGCCTGGCGGCCATGATGGAAATCAAGCTTCTGCTCAAAAAAGCCGGCGTGCGGCGGCTGGAAACCGGGGCCGGCGGCCTGACCCTGACCTTCGGCCCTTCGGGACCGGCCAACTACGACCGGGTCATGGCCCTGGCTCTGGACAAAACCCGCAAGGTGCGCCTGTCGCCGGCCGGCAAACTTTTTGTCGGCGATATACGCCTCCGGAGCGGGGCCGACCTCGATCAGGTGAAAAACTTCTTGCCAGGACTGGCGTAAAAAGCTACAGTAGCTATAACAAGGAGTTGGAGGCCTTTTTGCTCCTTATCCAATATTTCTTCGACAAATATTTTTTCAGCCGCCGCCCGAATCCACACCGGACGGGCCCGCCGTCGCGCGACGGCGCGACCGTCCAGCGCACCGAAGCGCGGCCAAGCCGCGCCGGCGGGCGGGCCTTCCGGGCCGTGTTCCGGCCGGCGCCGGGCCGGGCCCTGGGGATGGCCCTGGTTCTGATTCTGGCGGCCGCCCTGACCGGCTGCCGGGAAGAGCCCTGGGATCCGGAAGTGGCCGCGACGGTCGACGGCCGCCCCATTCCCAAATCGGCGGTGGATCAGGTGCTGGAATGGGGCTTTTACCCCCGGCTGGGCCAGGGCGGCGAGGTCGAGGGGGCGGTGACCCTGCCCCAGATTCTCGATAAGCTCATTGACGAGCGGCTGATCGTGGCCGCGGCCGAAAAAGCCGGTTTGACCGTGAGCGAGGCCGAAGTGGACCAGGCCGCCAACGGCCTGGTTTCGGCCTGGTTCGGGGCCGTACCGCCGCCGGCCGAACTGGGCGAACTGCGCCAGGCCTTGCGCAATCAGATACTCTTGCGTACAATGACCGAAAAGGTCATGGCCGAGCGCCGCAATCTTTCGGCCGGGGAATGGCAAAAATTCTGGGACGCCTGGCCCAAAGACCCGCCGCCCCGTTACCTGGTGCGGGCTCTTTTGATTCCACCGGTGCCGGAGGCCGCCGACCTGCCTTTGAGCCGCTGGGGCAGCTTGGAGGAACAGGCCCATTATCTGAAAAAAGCCGGCCTGACCACCATCATTTCCGACCCGATGTGGCTGGTGGGGGCCAGGCAAGACCCCGAGGTGGTCAAAGCTCTGGAAAAAGCCCTGAGTCTGGGCCGCCTGACCGAGCCCCTGCGCCTCCCCGAAAGCTGGGTGGTCTACGATGTGCTTGACGTCGACCGGGGCCAGGCCCCGGTGGAGGACTTTCAGGCCGCGCGGGTCGCCTTTGAAGCCCTGGCTTCGGAAAAAGCCTTTCTGGATTGGCTCAAAGAACGGCGGGCCAAGGCCGATATACGGATCAATCCGATTTTCGCTGAAACGGTGAAGAACTAATGAACCTTAAAATGATGCTGATGCTGACGGCGATGCTGACGCGGGCCGGATGCGGTTTTTTTTCCTCGCAGGAAACGAGCCCCGAACAGCCCAAGCCTGAAACGGAAGGCGCCGCGGGCGCCGACTCCTCTTCCGGGGCCTCCATATCTTCCTCCGCCGCCATCGCCAAAAGCATCCCGGCCTCGCCCGACGCGGTGGACCGGATCGTGGCCGTGGTCAATGGCGAAATCATTACCATGAGGCAGTTGGACAACCGGGTCAACGCCCTGATGAAGACCAGGCAGGGGGCCGGCCTGGGCCGTGACGAGGTGCGGCGCAAAGTGCTGGACGCCCTGATCGACCAGGAACTCATGAACCAGGCGGCCAAGGCCAAGGGGGTTTTCATCACCGAGTCGGACATCTCTCAGGCTCTGGAATCCATCAAGAAAGACAACAACCTCACCGACGAACAATTCAGGGCCTCTCTGGCCCACAGCGGCACCTCGCTGGAAGCCTTCCGCGAGGATCTGCGGGTGGAGCTCCTGCGCAACCGGGTCATGGGCTCCCAAATGGTCAGCAAGATCGTCGTCACCGATAAAGAAGTGCTGGACGCCTTAAACGGCAAGGGGCCGGACCTCAGGAGCATCGGCGGGGCGTCCGGCGGCCGGCCGGACAATCGCCCCGTCCGGATGATCATGCTGCCCATGGACCCCAAAAACAAAGGGGCGGCTCTGGCTCAAGCCCGAAAAGTCAAAAATGAAATCGAAGGCGGCCTGAGTTTCGCCGACGCGGCCAAGAAATATTCCAAGGGGCCCGGCCGCGACAACGGCGGCGACCCTGGCGACGGGGTCACCGTCGGCAAGCTCCCCCCTCAATTGCAGGCGGTTTTGGCCACCCTTAAGCCGGGCATGCCCACCGAACCCCTTGAGGCTGGCAACGCCGTGGTCCTGGTGACCGTGGTGGGCGAACCCGCCCCCGAACCGGCGGAGAAGAAAGACCAAAAAGCGGCCGCCGACTTCACCACCGAGGAAAAAGAGAACGTCCGGCGCCAACTGGAGGTCTACAAAATGCAGCAGCGCTACGGCGAGTGGGCTCGCGACCTCAAACGCAACGCCACTATCCGGATCAACATCTGATCCCGATTGACGGGCAAAAAGGGCTTTGGGCCGCGCCATACCCAAGGCGGCCTCAGCCCATCAGGCCGAGTCGATTATCGATGTTTGGGGAGATATACCATTGAAAAAGAGCGATTTGCCCCCGAAACGCCCCCGCCCGGCCAAAGTCGCCGAAAAAGACGGCGGCCCGGCCCTGATCAGAGAGACACCCGCCACCACTCGGGTCAAAGCCTCCGACCCGGCGGCGGCCAAAGTCCGCAAGGCCGTCAAAACGGCGCCCCGGGCGGCGGCGCCGTCCGCCCCGCGAAACCTGACCGCGCCCCGGACGGCGGCGCCTCCCGAATCGCGAAGCCCTGACCGTGAGTCGGGGATTCGTTCCCGCCGTCCGGCCGAGCCTATTCGCCGTGAAGCCCGGCGGACCGATCCGGTGGCGGAGTCCCGGCGGCAGGAGCAAACCCTGGAGGGGTTGGGCACCCTCTTCAAAACCAAAAGGGAGATTCAGGGCCTGACCCGGCGCGACGTGGTGGTGAAGATCAAGATCCCCCTGGACCAGTTGGAATCCATCGAAGACGGCCGCCTTTCCTCGTTGCCCCCGGTTTTCGCCAAAGGTTTCCTGCGGGTGTACGCCAATGAGTTGGGGCTGGACGCCGAGGCCATTTTGGAGGATTATCGGCGAATGACCGGCGGTTTCAAAAACGAACCGGCCAGCCGTGAACCCCTGGCCCCCCGCTATGTGGAAACCAGCGTGGGGCCCGGCCGCTGGCGCCCCGACCCCCGATTGGTGGTGGGAGCCATTCTGTTGGTGGCGGCCGTGCTGGTGGCGATCTGGCTTTGGCCCGGCATCAAGGGTTTCATTCCCTTTGTGGGCGAAGACTCCGCTGAAATCATCAACGGGTCGTCGGTTCTGTCCAGTGCTTCCGCCCGGCTGAACGGAGAGGCGCCCGCCACCGGCCCGGCGGCCCGGGAGGCCGCTCCCGAAGCCCTGGCCGCGGCCACGGGCAGCCTCGAGGCCACCCCCGCCACCGGCCCGCCGGCGGAGGCCGCGGCCGAACCCGAACTCGACGGGGGCATCCTGACCCTGTCCAGCCATAAGGACAATGTCTGGGTCCAGGTGGTGGTGGACGGCCGGCCGGCCCAGCATTTGACCTTGAAGACCGGACAGAAGGCCACCTGGGAGGCGGAAAAATACATCACCGTCACCTCGGGGCTGGCCAACGCCCTCTCGGTCATCTGGAACGGGCAGGATTTGGGGTTGTTGGGGGACAATCCCATTGTGGAAACCCGGTTCCCCAAAGGCTGACGCCGGACCGCGGGCGGTCTGATCAGAGTTCCGGATGAGGTGCCCTCGAAACCTATGACCTCGACTTCGAGGACCCGGCCATTCTTTCCCCTTTCATCACGGCCATGATCGAGACCACTCCGGCGGCCTGGGTCGACCGGCGGCCTGGGTCGTCCTGGACAAAGACTTCCACAATAGGAACACCGGTGGCCTGATGGGCGGAGATGACCTGGCCTGCCCCGGTCTGCGGGCTCTGGCCACCGACCAGCCGCCTCGACCCTCATGATCACGGCAACTCCGAAGCCGCCATCCGCGAATGCGATTCCCCGGGCGAATTCCTCACCCGCTTCAGCCGGGAGCCGAACCAAGAAGTACGGGGACGGTGAATAGCCCGGCCGCCGGAGCCCTCAGGCCGAGTTGCCGCCAAACTCTAAGCGATTTGGCGGCAACTCAGTATCAGCCCGCCGCCCGAAAATTATTCCACGATTTTATAAGCCCGCCCGCCGGGCTCGAAGAACGACAGCCGGGCCGGGCCGTTTTGGGTGGCGCTGAAAGCCCCGATGGGCCGGCCCTTTTCATCGGCCAGGGCCAGCCCCCCCTCCTTTTTGTCCCGCCAGAGGGCCAGCCGGTCGCGGCCCTTTTCGTCCCTGAGGATCATGGTCGGGTCCCCGGCCTCGCTCAGGCCCAAGATGGCCCGCTCCCGCCCCAGGTGATCGGCCAGGCGGAAGGCCGGCCGGCCCTTGGCGGTCAGGGCCACCTGCACCTTGGCCGCCCCGTCCTGGTCGCGCAGCCAGATATGGGGCTCCCCGGCCTCGCCCAGGCCCATTTCCAGCCGGTACTCTCCGGCCTCGTCCAGCATGAAGAGCCGGGGCTTGCCCCGCACCAGAGTCAGAAGCAGCCGGGTGCGGCCGCTGTCGTCGGCCAGGCGCAGTTCGCCGGCCACCAGGGCCTTTTGGCTGTCGGCCGAGGCCGGCGGGGCGGCGGTCAGCCACGAGGCCATTAACCCTCCCAGAAGACCGGCCAGAAAGGCCAGACCCAGAAAAGCGGGGTGACGGGTGACGGGGGACTGTGGGGACATAGGCGGGCCTCCGGTTTGAAAATGGATGCGAGTGCTGTTATTATAACCGATGGCCCCCTGAAAGGCGACCCTGGCTCGATGGCCGCATCAAAACTCATTATGGCTGAAACGGCCCTGAGGGAAAACCGGCGAAAGAAATATGACCGAGCTTCAAGAAGACCGCATTATTAAAACGTTCCGCCCGGCGGTTCGCTCCGGCTGGTTTCTGTTCTTCGGCCTGGCCCTGGGGCCGGCCGTGATCTTTTTCGAGCGTGATCCCGAGGGCCACGGCCAGTGGATCGCCCTGTCCCTGATCTGCCTGGCGGTGCTCCTCCACCGCCTCAGCCTCCGCTACACCCTGGGCCAACGCCGCCTGACGGCCCGGGCCTGGTGGGGCCGCGGCCGGGAGGAAACCGTGACCCTGGCCCGTCTCCGCCGGGTGCGGCCGACCCAGGGGGTCTCCGGACGTATGGTGGGCTGCGGCCACCTGGAAGTGGAAAGCGACGCCTTTGACGAGGGGGGGCTGAGCCTCCTGGGCCAGCCCGGCCACCTGGCCCTGGCCCGCGAGATCGAGGAACTGGCCGCCCAGGCCAGGGCGGGCGCGACGGCCGGCGATCGGGGGGACGCCTGAACATGGCCCAAGCCGACTACTATACCCTCTTGGGGGTCGCCCGGAACGCCACCCGGGAAGACCTCAAGCGGGCCTATCGCCGCCTGGCCGTGCATTGGCACCCGGACCGCAACCCCGGCTCACGTCTGGCCGAGGAGCGCTTCAAGGCCATTGCCGAGGCCTATGCGGTTTTGAGCGACCCGGCCAAGCGGCGGCAATATGACCTTTTGGGCCCGGTGGGGTTTAAAAATGAATTCAGCCACGAAAAAATTTTCCAGGGATTTGAACCGGGCGATTTTTTCTCGTTTTTCGGCCTGACCGACGCGCGGGAGACTCTGGCCGGCATTTTTGGCGAAAACAAAGTCGTGGTCCAGGCCGAGGCCCGGGATGACACCCGGGCCCGCATCAGCGATTTTTTCGCCGGTTTTGGCCAAAAGAGCTCCGCCCGGGACCCCCGCTCCCCGGACATCCTCATCCCCCTGGTCATCTCGTTCAAAGAATCGGTTCTGGGCGCGGAAAAATTCGTGGCCTACAACACCGCC
>JAVBTP010000040.1:0-2854 GCA_031556115.1 Candidatus Adiutricaceae bacterium | reverse complement strand
CCATGAGTGAACCTTATTGTCATAATTGTGAATTTATTGATGAAATCAAAAGGAATTTCATCGCCCAACAGCTCAATAATCAAGCCCGCATCCGGGAATTGCGGCGATACGCCACTTCGGGCTTCGCCCGGGTTTTTGACCAGGCGCCCATACTGTTGAACGTCAACGAGCCGGACCGGCCAGGCTATGTGGATGACCCGGCCACTCCCCGCGGGGTGCGGCTGGTGGAGCGCCAGCTGTGGCGGCCGGAGGGCGAGCGGCGCCCCGGCCGCGGGCTGGAGTCCGTTCCCCGGCCGGCGGTGGAAAGCCTTTTCCTCATCGGCTCTTCGGGGTCGGTGGGGCACCACGCCGCTTCCGATTTGGATTACTGGGTGTGCTATCAGGACGGCGCCCTGACCGCCCGTGAATTCGAGCTCTTCCAGCGCAAATTGGCGGTTTTGCGCGATTGGGCCAAGGCGGATGAAAATACGGAGGCCAACTTTTACGCCGTCAACCTGGCCGATCCGCCCCGAGGGCGCGTGACCCGCCTGGACGCGGCCGAAACCGAAGGCGCGGTGGCCCCGCTGCTGCTGCTGGAGGAGCTGTACCGGACCTTTCTCTTTGTGGCCGGCCGCCCGCCTCTCTGGCAGGGGCTGCCCCTGTCGGTGACCGAGTCCGAGTACCGGACCCTCACTCGGTCCCTGGCCGCCGGGCCCGAGGCGGAGTATGTGGATTTGGGATATCCCTCCCTGCCCACGCCCCAGCAGATGCTGGCCGCGGCCCTGTGGCTGGCCCGCACCTCGGAGGCCGACCCTTTCAAGGGCTTGTTGAAGATCGTGGCCCTGTTGGATCAGGTCGAATCCGACTTCACCCGCCCGCCTTTGTGCGACCAGGTGAAGGGCGCCGTGTTGGCCGCCGCCCCCGACATGCTGCCTGTGGACCCCTACCTCATGACGATTGACCGGGTCATCGACTATGGCGCCTGGCGTCTGACCCCGGAACAATTGGAACTTTTGCGGGTTTCGGCGGTTTTGAAGATTCTGGGCGGCGGTGGCGGCCAACCGGTGACGGCCCCGTCCGAGGGCTCGCCCAAAAGGCGGCTGCTGGCCGATTGGGTGGAAAAATGGGGTTGGGAGCCGGCGCGCTTGACGCGCCTGATCGATTACAGCCATTGGCCGGAAGCCGACCGCCTCAGGCTGGACGATGAGTTGCTGGGCATGCTCTCCAGTGTCTATATCCGCATCGCCCGGTATTTGACGCGGCACTATCCGGGGCGGGTCAATCCCCAGGACGAGGAACTGGCCCCTTTGGCCGCCAGGCTTTTGATGCGCCTGAAGGGGCTGGACTCCACCGTGGAGACCCTGCCTTCCAAGCGGCACCAGCGCCGCCTTTCCAGGGCCTTGGTTTTGAAGCGCGATACGGAAAGCCGGACCTGGAAACTCCACGTCCCGGGCCTGGCCGGGTTGGACCATCACAATCTTATTTACCAGCATTCACGGGTCGCCCGGGTGGCCGCCTGGCTGGCGCACAACCAGGTCCTCGGGCCGAAAACCAGGCTGGAGGTCCAATCGGCCGAGGTGGCCCCGGTCACCGTCCGGAGCCTGGAGGGGCTGATCAAAACCGTCAAGGAGGCTTTTCCGCCTTTTGATCTCCGCCATGAAAACCTCGACACCCTGTGGTCGGTGGGCGGCCAGGGCCGGATTCTTCTGGCGCTCAACCTGGAGACGGCTCCGGAGCGAACCGAGTTGGAAACGGTGGATCTCATCCTGCGAACCGGCTGGGGCGAGATGCGCCATTACTTCCTGCCCGTGGACCAGTTGAGTCTGGCGGCGGACAAATACCTGAAAATCACCCAAGCCGTTTTAAAGGAAAGCGGCGACGCCCGGCCCGAAAACCTCGTCTTCCACGCTCCGGAGACGCCCGAGATGCGTATCGCCGTCAACAACCTCCGGGGGGCCATGGCCTTGGCCAGGCGGGGCCGGGCCAGGGTGGAGGACGGCGCCAAGGAGAAACTCCGGCTGGACATATGATTGATCGGCCGGGGCCGCCTTTGGCCAAAGCTCCCCGGAAACACCAGCGTGTTTTGCGCCCGCGCCGGCCGTTCCCGGCTGGCCCTGGCCCATCAACTAAACCGAAAAGCGCTCCGAGGAAAAAAACATGACCCTCATCTGCTCCGGCTCTCTGGCCTTCGATCGCCTGATGGCCCATTCCTGCCCGTTCACCGATAACCTTATCGCCGACAAGCTTGATCTGCTGAATGTCTGTTTCGTGGTGGAAAAAGCCCAAAGGGTCTTTGGCGGAACCGCCGGCAACATCGCCTATAACCTGGGGCTCTTGAATGAAAAGCCTCTCGTCGTGGCCAGCCTGGGCGACGACTCCGACGGCCGCGAGTATCTCGACCGCCTGACCGCCCAAGGGCTGCCCCTGGCCGGCCTCAAGGTTCAGCCCGGCTACCAGACCGCCGGCTGCACCATCATCACCGATAAAAACAACAATCAACTGACGTTCTTTCACCCCGGGGCCATGAACCGGCCTTCCGGTTTCAATCCCGCCGAACTGGCCCCGCCGTACGACCAGCACCTGGCCATCGTCTCTCCCGGAGGTCCGGAGGAGATGAAAAGCCTGTGCGCCGAATATCGGAAGCTGGGCGTCCGGTTCATTTTGGATCCCGGCCAGCAGATCCCCGTTTTTTCCGGGGAGGAACTGAGGGAGATGCTGGAAGGGTCCTTTATTTTTTGCTGCAACGAGTATGAGTTCGAACTGGTGAAAAAGATCACCGGCCTGGGCACCGAGGATCTCTTTCGGCATACCCAGGTCATCATCGTCACCCGGGGGGAGGAGGGGAGCGACCTGTTGGTGCCCGGCCGGGGCTCCC
>JAVBTP010000006.1:0-10152 GCA_031556115.1 Candidatus Adiutricaceae bacterium | reverse complement strand
GCTTTCGCCGGCTCCCTGAGTGACTTCCACGCCCACGTCCAGAGCCTGTTTCAAAAGGCCCATCTGGTCGATGGCGAAGAGAATCCCGCCGGCCAGGGCCAGCCAGCAGACCAGAGACAGAATCACCGTGCCTGGTCCGGCACCGGGCCGACTGCGGGCGCTGCGATACACTCTTTTTTTATCTCTGGAAAAAACTCTCGCCACCAGACGGCCGGGGGCTAAAAATAGGTCTTTCATTACGTGCAGCCTCATTTCAGAGATGGAGAGCCGTGGGTCGATACATTCCGTCCCGGACAACAGGCGTCGGCCCAATCACCGCGAAATACGTTTCGCCGTCGGGAAAGGCCCCGCCTTGGGGGAAATCCCCTCGGCCGAAGCGCCCGGGAAGGCTTGATCGGGCTTTTCAGCATCTTCGATTATTTTACTTTAAAATGCGTTTTTATTCAACATTCACCGCGCCGCCCGCCGCCGGGGGCCGCGGACCGGGGCGCGGCACTGGACAAGCGGCGGGAAATATGCTAACAAAGTCTTCGCGTTCGCGCGGTGCATTACAAAAACAGGCCGTCCCCGCGCGTGGATTCGCCGCCAGGTTGAGCACCTCCCACCCGCCATATTTGACGCCTTCACCATTTGGTTCCGGCCCAGGCGGGCCCCGGCGGATGAACGCGAAACCTCTCATTTTTTTAAAGGTCGGGCTCGTTTAGGGCCTCCCGGCCGGAAAGCGGACCGATGTTTCCCGAACCCTTGACGCTGGGACCCTTGCATTTCAGCGTTTACGGCCTGATGGCGGCGACGGGTGTTTTGGCCGCCCTGGCCTTGTTTTCCCTGACCGCGCGCCAACGGGGCCTGACCCCGGGCCAGGCCCGGGATTTTTGCTTCTGGATGGTCCTCATCGGGGTTTTGGGGGCGCGGATTGGTTACGTGATTTTCCATTGGCCGGAGTTCGCGGACCGGATGGTGACGGTTTTTGCCTATTGGCGGGGCGGCTTGATGTTCCAAGGCGGGGTGGTTCTGGCGATTGTGGTGTCGCCCGCCATTTTGAAACGCTATCAACTGGCTTTTTGGCCCACTATGGACGTCATGGCTCCCTCTCTGGCCCTGGGGCAGAGCTTCGGCCGGCTGGGCTGTTTCGGAGCGGGGTGCTGCTACGGCCGGCCCACCGGCCCCGACAATCCCCTGGCCGTGATTTTCCCCCTCAATTCCCAAGCCCCGGCCGGCTGGCCCCTGTGGCCCACCCAGTTGATGGATTCTCTGGGTCTGGCGGCGCTGAGCCTTATTCTGTGCTGGGCCATTCGTTCGGAATCCTTTCGGCGGCCCGGCCGGGTGGCCGGCTTGTACCTGCTGATCGCCGGCTTGACGCGGGTGGGTATGGATTTCATGCGCGGCGACTACCGTGGCGATCCGATCATCGGCAACCTGCCGCCCACCACCCTGACCGCGATGGCGGCCGCCGGGCTCGGCCTGGTTCTTCTCCGGCTGCGGCAGCCCTCGCCCGGGGCTTTCTGAACGGCCACAATTTTCACTTGAATTTCTTTCGGCCTTAGGGTAAGAGTAATCAGTCAGCGAAATATCCGGACAAGGAGGACACTTTGGATCTGCACGCACTGCGGTATTCCGCCGAACGACTCTGGGTTCGCCTGGAGGAGGATAATCAGGCCACCATCGGCCTCACCGACGAGGCCCTGGAGGATTATGATGAACTGACTAAAATCCGCCTGCCCGCGGAAGGTGACGAATTTTCCAAGGACGAGCCTTTCGGCCGCCTGTCGGTGGGCAGCGGCACGGGCCTGAGGCTTCTTTCCCCTTTGAGCGGGGAAGTGGTGGCCATCAACGAGGATATCGTCGACGCCCCCGAGGCCATTTTAGAGGACCCGTATGAGGAAGGATGGCTGATCAAACTGGAACTGAGCAACATGAGCGAGTTTGACGACCTCATGACCCGCGAGGAATACGACGAGTTCATCGACGAGGAATTCGGCGACGACGACCTGGACGGTGACGATTACGAGGATGACGACGAAAGCCTCGAAGAGGAAGAAGAAGAAGAAGACGACGACGAGTATTACTACGACGACGATGACGAATAAAAATCGAGCCCGGCGGGTGGCCGGTCCGTCGAGGCGAAGGGTTTCGCAAGGGGGCGGCGGCTGGCCGAATCCCGCGGCTGCGTTCACATAAAGAAAAGGAGGCCGGGCGGCCTCCTTTTCGCGTTTTATAAATAATCGCATAAACCGGTTATCGGCCGTGGTAATGCAGGGCCGCCAGGGGGGCGATGTGTTCCAGCCCCAGGCGTTGATAGACCTTCAACGCCGGGAGGTTATACGAGGCGGTCTCCACCCGCAGGCGGGCGGCCCGGCCCCGCAGGCGGTCCAGCCCCAGGCGCAGCATCAGGTGGCCCAGGCCGCGGCCCTGATAGGGCGTGGCCACGGCCAAAATAGAGAGCACGGCCTCGCGCCCGGTGATGCGCACCGTGGCCAGGCCGGCGGCCCGATCTTTTTTCTGGTCCCAAAGCACCAGAGCCGGATCGGCCTGGCCCCGCAAATCATCCAGAGCCACCCGGTTCCAGAGCCGGCGGGCCATTTCCGGGCCAGGCCAAGGGTCGTGGCGATAATGCCCGTCATAGAAAAAATCGCCAAGAGATTCCAGTATTTTTTCAGCCAAGTCAGACAAGTCCCCATCTTCCAGAAAACGAAAACCCAGCGGCGGAGTGGCCTGAACCTCCTCTTCCGGCACCAGACCGGAGAGGGAGGCCCCGATTTCGGCCAAAACGAACCCTTCCGATAAAAATCCCCGCAACACGGCCGGGTCGTGAAACGTTTTGGCCGTGATCAGCCGGTGGCCCCGGTCCCGCCCCAGTTCCACGGCCAGACGGGCCAGCCGCCGGACCCGGGCCTCACGGTCGCTCTGATCCTCCACCACCAAAAAGGGCCCCAACAGGCGGGCGCAGCCGTGGCCAAAAAATTCGCTTTCCCAATCCGACCGGACATAGATGGCCAGCCCTCGGGCCGGGTGGCGCTCCTCAAACCACAGGGGGGAGGCTTCGCCCCGCCCGACCCTGGCGGCCAGGTCGCGGATCAGGTCCGGGTAGAGGCCGGGGGTCCAGAGATTCGACGGGGGGCCCACTTCGCGGACTTCCCGCGACAGGAGGGTCAGGGTGCCGGCCACGATGCGGGCGGCTTGAAGATCAGGGCTGGGCAAAGTCGGTCCTCGCTACGGGTCACATTGACGGTCAAGGCCGGTGTCGGGGGAACCCCGGCCGGTATCCAGGCCGGGCGGCCTCAACGCTTTTTGAACAGTTCGTATTTGGTGGTGTTGTGGTAGCAGTGGCGGCAGACGGTCATGGTTTCGTGCCCCAGACCGCGCCCCACCCGGTCCCGCTGCTCATTCATTTTGGGGCTGTGCCAGGCGTCATGGAGACTTATTTCTCCCACCCGGCCCAGGCTGTGCTCCTCCAGGCCGTTGGCGTCCTGGCCGCAAAATTGGATGAGCCCGTCGTATTTTACTTCCATGGCCAAAAATACGTCCACGCAGCACCCCCGGCTCAGGCCGCCGGACTGGCGGTCCAGAAACGGCTTGACCCGATCCACCTCGGAGACGAAATTAAGATTGGTCAGGTCCACCGCCACCTTGTCCACCAGGGTCAGCATATGGTCCGCAAAGGCCGCCGGGTCGGCCGTCCGGGCCTCGTCGGCCAGAACCGAGGTCAGGACACTCAAAAAGGGCCGGGCGCCGGAGCCGCGCCGCCGGGCGGCCATTCCGATGTTGGCCATCAGCCGCTCGTGGCTGGACCGGCGGCGGTTGAATTCATACTGCTCCGGTGTCAGGCCCTGCATGGAGAATTGGAGATCATCCACCCCCAGATCAATAAACCGGTCCATCAGTTCCGGAGTCAGGGCCAGGCCGTTGGTGTATATTTTCAAAGGCAGGCCGGCCTGTTTGACCAGGGCGGTGATTTCACCTATTTGCGGATGCAGCAAGGGCTCCCCCCAGCCGGTGAACCGGACGCCGCCACAGTCGTATCGGGCGGCCTCCTCCACGATCTGACGGGCCGTGGACAGGGCCAGATCACCCAAAGGACGGCGGCTGCCCTGGCGGGAGCAGAAAAAGCAATCCAACTGGCAGCGGTTGGTCGGTTCCAGGTTCAGCCAGAAGGGGAAATCGCGGGGGGGGTCATATTCGGTCAACCAACCCGGCGACGTATACAGCCAGTAAAAGGGGTCGCTCTCCGGCCCGATCCTGTATTTCAGCATGGTGCCTCCGCTCTCCGGCCGTCGGCCTCAGCCGCCCAGCCCCAGCCCCTGACAGACATAATACGCGCCCAGCGCCAGAAAGACCGAGCCGGCCAACGTCTTGAGGGTTCCGGGGGAGACGAACCGGGCCACGGCCGACCCGAACATGACCGCCAGAAAGGTGGACAGCACCAGGGCCGTGCTGGAGGCCAGAAAAACCTCCACCGCGGTGGCCGAGCCGCCGGCGATAAACAACAGAGTGGCCACCTGGGTCTTGTCACCCAGTTCGGCCATGAAGACGCTCGAAAAGATGGGCAGCATGACTTTCACTCGCATGGCCCGTCGCCCCCTTCCGGTTCGCGGCGCAGCCCCTGGCGCAGGAAAACGAGGCCCATGACGAGAAAAATCGCTCCGGCCCCGAGCTTGAGAAAGTCCGGGGGGATCAGCCGCCCGATGGCCGCGCCGCAGAGCACGGCCAAGAGAGTCGAGAGCACCAGGGCCAGGGCCGAGGCCGTGAACACTTCGGCTCGGGAGCAATTCCCGCCGGCCATGAAACAAACGGTGGCCACCTGGGTTTTGTCACCCAGTTCGGCCATGAAGACACTGGAAAAGATAGGCAACATTCGGGTCAAGTCCATGGCATCCCTCCCCCAAGGGTGCGGGTCGCCGGCCCGCTTCGATAAGACAAATTCTTATAATAACACAGCCCCCTGTTTTAGAAAAGAGCGAGTCCGGGCCGGCAAATTCTCAAAACCGCTCTGATAATACGAAGTATTCGAGGGGTGACCTCTGCTTGGCCTTTACTTTGAGAATTGCCGGCCGGGGCAGGCCTTTCTTTCATTTTTTTTCCGCTGGTGATACAATAATTAATCATGAGCGAACCCGCGCGGCCTCGAATCGCTCGACTCGGCCGGGCGGCGGGTTTTTTTGAAAAAACTTATTGTCCTGAAAATATTATAAAATTTGACAATCCGGAAGCCGCGATGTTCACCGCCCCCATTCTCCATGACAGCCTGTTGACGGACCTGATGAGCCGAATCACCGAGGCCGTGTTCGTCAGCGACGTGCGGGCCGAGGGGCTGATGGCCTGGAACGAGGCTTTTGCCGGCCTGTGTCCGGGGGGGGTGGAGACAAGTCGGCCGGTGGCTGAATATTTGGGGAATCCCGAGGCGGTGGCCTGGCTGGCCGGCCGCTTCGCGGCCCAGGTCATGAGCGACGAGCCGGGGCGGAACGCGGCCAGGTCCGGGGTGGGCGTCGGCCGCGACGGTGAGGCGGTGGGCCTTCACCTGAGCCTGATCCATCTTGACGCGGCGGGTTCGTTCATGGTGGTGGCGGTGCGCCGAGGGCCGTTGCCCACCGCCTTGGCCGATGGAGAGTATATCCGTTCGCTGTTGGATGATTTTTCCGGCCCGGCCGGTTTTATCGACCCTTACGGCCGGTTTTTGATGGTCAATCAGGAAATGGCCGACGTCTTGGGCTGGCCCGTCGCCCGCCTGGCGGGACGTTCTTTGGCCGAACTTTTCCCGGGCTCCCTGGGGCGGCGTCTGGAGGAAATCCGCGGCCGGGTCATGGCCAGCGGCCTCGACCAGGTGGAAACCGTGGAGGCCCGGGACGGCCAGGTGAAGGCCGGCCTGAAAGCGGTCTTCAACGTCATCTGGGTGGAAGACTCCAGTGTCGGCGCCCATTTCAGTTTTCACGACTACCACCGCCGCGAGGGGATTCCGACGGCACCTGAGGCCGAGGACGCCGCCTCGGCCGGGGAACGGGCCGGGGCCAGGCGGATGGCCCAGTTGTTGATGGCCGACAGCTACAATTTCGAAACAGGCCTGCGCCGGGCCCTGGCTGTTTTGGGCGAAACCACGGAGGCCGACCGGGTCCACCTTTGGAGCATCCACCCCAGCCCGTATGACGGCGATGATTCGCTCCACTATCCCCTGCTCTATGATGGTACGGGGCCGGAGGCCCCGCCTCGGGGCCCGGACCCGCTTCACAACCTCCCCTTGGCCCGCACCATCCCTGAATGGCTAAAAGACTTTCAGGCCGGCCGCCTCATCAACGGCCCGGCCGAAAGCTTCGGGCCGGTGGAGCGGGCTCTGCTGGGACGCCGGGGCACCCGCTCGATCCTGGCGGCGCCGGTCATGCTCCACGGCACTCTGTGGGCCGTGCTGGGCTTTGACGATTGTCGCCGGGAACGGATCTGGGGGCCGGCCGAAGTCAATATCGCCCGGGTGGCGGCCACGTTGGTGGGCATGGCCATGCAAAACCGGGGCATTACCGAGGCCCTGGCCGAAGCCCGCAACGACTTGGAGACGCTCAACCTCCAACTGAACCGCACGGTGGCCCGGGCCAATGATCTGGCCGCCCAGGCCGATCGGGCCAACCGGACCAAGGGCGAGTTTCTGGCCCACATGAGCCACGAAATCCGAACGCCCATGAACGCCATCCTGGGCATGATCAATTTGGTTCTGGAAACCGAGTTGACCGGGTACCAGCGGGATTTTTTGGAAAAAGCCGATTTCGCCTCCCAAACCCTCCTGCGCATCATCGACGATATCCTTGATTTTTCCAAAATCGAGGCCGGCCGGATGGAGATCGAAAGCATTCCCTTTTCCCTGGCTGAAGTCCTGCGCGGGGTTTCAGACATGCTGGCCGGCCGGGCCGCTCAAAAAGGCCTGGATTTTCGGCTGGCCCCGGCGCCGGATCTGCCGCTGAACTATGTGGGCGATCCCTTGCGGCTGGGCCAGGTGCTGATCAACCTGGCCAACAACGCCATCAAATTCACCGACCGGGGCTCCGTGACGGTTTCGGTTGAGGCTGAAAGCCTGGAGGACCAGGGCCCGGTCAGGCTTCATTTCGCGGTGGCCGACACCGGCATCGGCCTTTCCCCCGAGGCGCGGCGGCGGCTGTTCGCCCCTTTTTCCCAGGCCGACAGTTCCATTACCCGACGCTTCGGGGGCAGCGGGCTGGGGCTGGCCCTCTCACGGGAACTGATGCGGCTGATGGGCGGGGATATCTGGTGTGAAAGCGAGGCGGGGCGGGGATCCACTTTTCATTTCGCCCTCACTTTGGCGCGGGACCAGAAAGAGCCCGCCGGTGAGGGCCAGACGCGGACCGCCGCCGGCCGGGCCCGGTCGGGCCGGGAGGAGCGGGCCGCCTTGGCCGAGAAGCTCAAGGGAATGCGGATTCTTTTGGCTGAGGATAACGACCTCAACCAGCTTTTGATCACCGAACTGCTGAACAAGGTGGGCCTTTCGGCGGTCGTGGCCAATAACGGCCGGGAGGCCTTGGAATTCCTGCATCAAATGCCCTTCGACCTGGTCCTGATGGATGTTCAGATGCCGGAGATGGACGGCCTGACCGCCACCCGGCTCCTGCGCCGGGAAGCGCGGTTTCGCGATTTGCCGGTCATCGCCATGACCGCCCACGCCATGGCCGACGACCGGCGGCGGACGATCACGGCGGGCATGAACGAACACCTCTCCAAGCCCATCAACTCCCAGGACCTGTTTGACTGCCTGGTGCGCTGGCGGGATCATCAGGCGCTGTTGACGCCTCCGGAAAATCGTTATTAACCCGGCACGTGAGAGAGTTTGTTCTCGGCCGCTGAAGTCCAGTGATTTCGGGCTTTGGCGAAATCACGGGTACAACTTGTTTTGTCGCCGGAGCAATAACAACCACACCCGGGATGAACGCTGACGAACCGGCTCTTTTCCCCGAATTTTTGCCGCATATATAATCAAAAACGCATTTGTACTGTATTTTTGTAACTGAAAAGGTAGGTAAATGAAAAAAAAGAAGTTCTTATCCGCTCCCCCCACAATGGCCCGCGACCGCTTAAAACCCCGGGAGAAAACCTTCATCGGCGCCGGTTACGCGCCGCGCTCCCCGAAGCTGTTACCGAGCGGCCCGAGATCGGCGCGCCGGCCGGGGAGGGTTTTCCTATGACCGCGTTTCACGGGCTCACCGCTTCTTTGGCGCATGATCTTTTACACCATATCCCCACTCCGGTTTTTCTGGCCGACCGCCGGGGGGAGAGGCTTTTGGGCTGGAATCACGCTTTTGCCGACGCGGCCGTTTCTCCGCCGGAAGTGGGGCGGTTTTTGGCCGACTATGTGCGGAGCCACAAAGCCCTGGACTGGCTGAGCCGGCTTTGGAGAGACGGCTATGGCTGCCGCGGGGCGGTCTGGGCCGGGTATCTGCCCGACGCCAAGGATCGGCCGGTCAGTGTGCGGCTGAGCGTTCTCCATTTCGACCTGGCGACCGATGTGCTGGCCGTGGCCCTGTCCCCGGTTTTAGACTGGCTGTCCACCGTCAACCCCGGCCACTTTCGAGCGCTGATGGATAACTTCGCCGGCGCCATGGCTTTTCTGGATCAGGAGGGACGCCTGCAGGTGGGTAATCGGTTTTTGGCCGATTTGGCCGGCCGGGCCCCCGAACTTTTGGTGGACCGCACTATGGGGGAAATTTTCCCCGGAACCTTCGGCTCGGAACTGGAAAAATTGACCCGTGAAGCTCTGAATTCGCGCCGGAGCCAGGTCCTGGAAACGGGCTGGGAGAAAGACGGCCGCCGTTATCAGTTTCGGGTGATGGGAAACCCCATCGCGGTGCGCGGCCGAATGGTGGGTCTGGATCTGGCCTTTCAGGATCTCAGCCATCTGTCGGCTCTGGAGGGCGCCTTAAAGCAGCGCGACCGACTTTTGCAGGCCGTGAGCCTCGCGTCCCAACAGTTGCTGGACAGCCGGCGGATCTTTATCGACAACCTCAGCGCGGTCCTGGCCATCCTGGGCCGGGCCACCGGGGCCGACCGGGTGTATGTCTGGAGCATCCACCCCAGCCCTTTTCCGAAAAGCGACGAACTCCACACCAGCCAGCTTTACGAATGGTCTTTGGGCGCCGCACCGCAGCAGGATCTGGACATCTGCCGCAACCGGCCGGTCTCCGAGGCCATACCCACCTGGATCGAAACCTTTCTGGCCGGCCGCTGCATCAACAGCCTGGTCAGGGATATGCATCCCTTGGAACGGGAGCAACTCGAGCCCCAGGGCATCGTTTCCATCATGGTGGCCCCCATCATGTTCCACGGCACCCTTTGGGGGTTCATCGGCTTTGACGATTGCCACGCCGAGCGCACCTGGTCACCGGCCGAGGAAAACATCCTGCGGGCGGCCGGCACCCTGGTGGGCACGGCTATCCATAATCAGAGCATCAACGAGGATCTGCGCCTGGCCAAAACCGAGCTGGAAGCCGCCAACCGGCGGTTGGCCCGGGCCGTGGACCGGGCCAATGAGCTGGCTGAACTGGCCGACAAAGCCAACCAGGCCAAGAGCGATTTTCTGGCTAATATGAGCCATGAAATCCGAACGCCCATGAACGCCATTTTGGGAGTCTCCCATCTGGTTTTGGAGACTTCTCTGTCCGATTACCAGCGGGGCCTTTTGGAAAAGTCGGATTTCGCGGCCCGCTCGCTGCTGCGGATCATTAACGATATTTTGGATTTTTCCAAGGTCGAGGCCGGCAAGATGGAAATCGAGCGGGTGATTTTCTCCCTGTCGGACCTGTTGGAGGGCGTCTCCACCCTGGTGGCCGCCCGGGCCGCGGAAAAAGGGCTGCATTTGGAATTCCTGACCGCGCCCGACCTGGACCGCTGCTACCTGGGCGACCCCTTACGGCTCAGCCAGGTTTTGACCAACCTCTTGACCAATGCCGTCAAATTCACCGAGCAAGGGGACATCACGGTGACCGTGGAGTCGGCAGGCGAGGAGCGGGAGCGGCCCCGCCTCTTTTTCCGAGTGGCCGACACCGGCATCGGCCTGGCCCCCGACGCTCTGGACCGCATTTTTCAGCCGTTCAGCCAGGCCGACAGCTCCATCACCCGGCGCTACGGCGGCACCGGCCTGGGCTTGGGGCTCTGCCGCAAACTGGT
>JAVBTP010000165.1:0-5659 GCA_031556115.1 Candidatus Adiutricaceae bacterium | reverse complement strand
TTTTTTCGCCACTTCCCCGGCGGCGCGGCTCCCATTCCCATAGTCCGCCTGATCCTGTATTGGCCGCTAAAAAAGTTTTTTCATAGTCCTCTCCTTTGTTTAAATAAATATCAGCCCTAAGGCTGTCGCCAAATCTAAACGACCTTGCCGATCAGTCGCCCGCCTTCTACTGTTGGAGGGCTCACAGGCAAATCGTCAGTAAATGTCCGCACGCCCCCGAGAGGTCGGAGCCCGGCGACGAGACAGCCAGGGTAAGCTGGGACGCTTGGCTTTGCGGATCCTTTCCCGCCAATTATAGGCCCGGCCGCTGAACATGTTCATGCCCGGACGACAAAGTTCAGTGATTTTGGACGTTGGCGAAATCACGGGGGTGAATATGTTTATTGGCCGGCGCAATAAGCGCAACCGTTCAATCTCCGCCGCGATAAACGAGGCCGACAAAGCGGAAAAATATTATGAATAAACAACTAATATTTATATTGTACCCCAACCCCCTTGAACCGTCAAGCAAAGCTCCGAGGCGGCGGCAGTTCTAATTATGGCCCGAATCACTGAAAACAGCGGTCCCCGCAGAGGACGACGGAGCGAGGCGACTGGTCGGGAGGGCCATGAGGTGGCGGCCGGGCGCAGTCTCCGAAGATCACCCCGTCACGACGATAGGCAAACCGCGCCACGCCCCTTCGTCCACATGACCGGTATCCCCCGCCTCTGGGCAATGAAAAGTAGCCTGGGCGCAAAGTCCTGGCGGGATCGAAGGCCGCCGTCCCCAAATGACGACAGGTCTCCAGTTCGAACAAAAAAAGAATCCCCAAGGGGGCAACCTTGAGGATTCCGAATCCGGTACACAGGGCGGTACACAATTTCAAGCCGCCCTGATCAACTAAAACCGCTAGCTGTTTGAATTTTTTGGCAGTCCCAACGGGAATCGAACCCGTGTCTCCGCCGTGAGAGGGCGATATCCTAGACCGCTAGACGATGGGACCGCGTCAAAACCGAAGAGAACTATAACACTATCCGGGCCGAAAATCAACCTTTTGTGTTTCGGGTATAAATTGTCCCGGCCGGGCAGCGCAAAACGCCGACAGTGACCGCGGCTGAGGCGTTTCGCCTGGGAACCAGCGACATTTCAAACGTAAAATGCTCCAGTTTCGGAAATCGCATCCCGCTTTCCGATCCCCGCTGGCGCGGCTCACTCGCCGGCCTGGCGGAAAACCACCACACGGGCGTGGCCGGCCAGATCGCGAATAACCTCACCGTCGGGAATCAAAGCCAGCCGGTCGGCTTCGGCCAGCAGTCGCGGCAGGGAATCGGGCCAGATCTCCAATAAGACTCGCCCCTGGGGCCGCAGATGAGCCGCCACCGTTTCCAAGAGGCGTATAATCGGTGTCAGTCCGGCCGGGCCGCCGTCCAAGGCCTGGCGGGGTTCGTGCTGGCCCACGTCGGGCATGAGGCCGGCCATTTCAGCGGTGGGAATGTAGGGCAGATTGGCGCAGACCAGATGAAAGTCCTGGCCCGCCAAAGGGGCCAGAAGATCGCCCTGGTGGAAGGTAACGCGGTCGGCCAGATGGAGGGCGGCCGCGTTTTCCCGAGCCAGGTTCAAGGCGTCCGGCGACAGGTCCACCGCCGCCACTTCGGCCGGCTTCAGATTTTTGGCCAGGGCCAGGGCAATGGCCCCCGTGCCGCAGCCGATATCGGCGGCCGCGACAGCCTCGCCCGGCCACAGGTCCCGCGCCAGGCGCAGGGCCTCGTCCACCAGGTGCTCGGTCTCCGGCCTGGGGATGAGGGCCGCCGGCGTGGTTTTAAGCTCCAGGCCGTAAAACTCGCGGGAGCCCAGAATATAGGCCACCGGCTCGTGCCGGGCCCGGCGGCGGACCAGTTCCCTATAATCACCCAACTCGCCGTCGCCGAGGTCCCGCTCGAAATTGACATAGAGCTGGACCTTGGTCATCTTCAGCACCCGGCTCAGCAGCAGTTCGGCGTCCAGCCGGGGCGTGGCCGACCCCTTGTCCCGCAAAAAGGCGGTGGTGGTGGCCAAGAGACGCCCGACCCGCCAGGTCTCTTTGGCGGCGGATTCAGGCATGCTTATGGGCCTCGGCCAACTGCCTGGCCTGAAAGTTGGCGCCGACGGTGCCAATAATTTCCGCCAGGTCGCCGTCCATGATCTCGCCCAGACGATACAGGGTCAGGCCCACCCGGTGGTCGGTCAGGCGCCCCTGGGGGAAGTTATACGTCCGGATGCGTTCGCTGCGGTCGCCGCTGCCGACCTGGTTGTGGCGCTCCTCGCTGATCTTGTCGCGCTGCTCGGCGGCCATCTGGTCCAGAAGCCGGGCCCGCAGAACCCGTAAAGCCTTGGCCGTGTTCTTGATCTGGGATTTTTCATCCTGGCAGGTGACCACCAGGCCGGTGGGGAGGTGGGTCACCCGCACGGCCGAGTCGGTGGTGTTGACGCTCTGCCCTCCGGGGCCGGAGGACCGGTAAACATCCACCTTCACCTCTTCGGGCCGGATCTCCACCTCCACTTCCTCGGCTTCGGGCAAGACGGCCACGGTGACGGCCGAAGTGTGGATGCGCCCCTGGGTCTCGGTGGCCGGGACCCGCTGCACCCGGTGCACCCCACTTTCGTATTTCAACTGGCTGTAGACCCGGTCCCCCTCGATGAGGATGATGATTTCCTTATACCCGCCGCCGTCGGTGGGATTGGAACTGAGAATTTCCACTTTCCACCCTCGGGCCTCGGCAAAACGGGTGTACATGCGAAAGAGGTCGGCCGCGAACAGGGCCGCCTCATCCCCGCCGGTGCCGGCCCTGATTTCCACCACCGTGTTCTTTTCATCATTGGGGTCTTTGGGCAACAAGAGGATCTTCAGACTCTCCTCGGCCCTGGCCTCTTCCTCCGTCAGGCTCTCCAGTTCCATCTGGGCCAGATCCCGCAGTTCCGAACTTTCGTCGGCCAGCATGGACTGGGCGCCGGCCACATCGCTCCGCACTTTTTTCAGGTGCCGCCAGGCGGCCACCACCTTGCCCAATTCGTTGTGCCGCCGGGCGGTGTCGCGAAAGAGCCTGGTGTCCTTCAGCACTTCAGGATTGCTGAGATCGGCCTCCAACTGGGCATGATTTTTTTCAATTTCATCAAAATCGCCGAACATACGTTCTCACACCACTTGTTCAATGCTTAAAGAAAAAGAAGCCGGCACAACCCGGCTTCTTTCGAAATGAATCCAGCCCACCTAGGCGACGGCTTTTTTCAGCGCGGTCAGGGCCACCTCCAATTGGGCCTCATCGGGCCGGCGGGTGGTCAAACGCTGCATCAGGAGCCCCGGCCCCAAAAGCAGGCGCCAAAACGACTGCGGCGAGGCTTTGCCCGCCAGGCGGGTGACCTCGTAGGCCAGACCGGCCAAGGGCAGCATCAGGAGAATTTTCAGGCCGATACCCCCCACCGTGCGGCCGATGGAGGCCCCTTCGGCGGAAAAAAAGAAGGGGAAAACAGCCGCGAAAAACAGGATGCTCAAGGCCAGCACCAGAAAGATAAAGGCCGTGCCGCAACGGGGATGGCAGGCCGGATGGCGGGCGGCCATGTCCGGGGTCAGGGGTTCCCCCGCCTCATAGGTGAAAATGGCCTTATGTTCGGCCCCGTGGTAGGCATAGACCCGGCCGATATCGGGAATCAGGCCGATGCCCCAGACATAGGCGATGAACAGGGCGAACTTGATCACGCCGTCCACCAGGTGGAACCAGCCGGAACTCTCGTCGAAGCCCCATAAAAGGCCCAAAAGAAGGCTGGCCACATGGGGCACGGCCACAAAAAGGCCCATGGCCAGACCGAAGGCGCACAGAAGAGTCAGGGCCAGGGTCCAGAATCCGAGGGCCGGCTTGGCCGGAGCCGAAGCCGGAGCGGCCTTCGGAGATTTATCCGAAGCCGTATCCCGGGTGTTTTCCTCGTCCCGGGCCGCGATCTCGGCCGAATAGTTGAGCGCCTTGAGGCCCACGATCATGGATTCCAGGAGCACCACCGAACCGCGTAAAAAAGGCTTTCCCAAAACTGGCCACTTTTGGGCCCAGCCCCGATAGCCGGTGGCCGAGGTCTCCAGACGGCCGTCAGCCCGGCGGACGGTGACCGTCCACCGCTCCGGCCCGCGCATCATGACCCCCTCGATCACCGCCTGGCCGCCGACGGTTGTACCTGGGGCCTGGCAGGCGGGCTGGGGTTCGAGATCCATAATGGACCAGGGGAGCGCCAACGCGCCCCTGGCCATGGCCAGGGAACGGGCCCTCCCCTTTCTCAGGCGTAAAGGCATGTTATTTCTTTTTAACCGTGGGCTTGGGAGCCTGGGCGTATTTACGCTGAAAGCGCTCGACCCGGCCCGCCGTATCCACCAGCTTTTGTTTGCCGGTATAGAACGGATGGCAGGCGGAACAGATTTCGACCTTGATGGAATCCATCACCGAGCCGGTCAGAAATTCGTTGCCGCAAGCGCAGGTGGCGGTTACTTCTTGATACTTGGGGTGAATGTCGGGCTTCATAATCGTTCTCCATCGTGGGCTCCGCCAAAAGGGCCCATATGCCTTGATGGGGCCGCGGGAAAACCCCCGACCCAACCGATAATTAAATCATATTTCACCGCGAAAGGCAACGCCTTTCTTCAGGAATCGGCCTGGTCGGGCATCGGCCGGTAAGAGGCCCGTCCGTCCGCCGTGACTTTTTGATACAGGCCGGCCGGCTGGATATGGACTTCGGCCAAGAGGCGCCGGGCCTCGGCCAGGTCCTCGGCCGCGACGCGCAGGCACAGGCCGCAGCCCGCCCCCAAAGACGAGGGCAAGGCCATGACCTTGACCTTCAGCCCCCCTTCCAGAAGCACCCGTTCGCCGCCGATGGCCCCGTGGGTGCTGTGAAACGTGAAAACCAGTTCCATACCGATGGAGGTTCCTTTCAGTCGACCTCGTAACCGGTCTCGGCGCGCGAAACCAAAACGGCGGCTCCCGAGTGGCTCCCTGTTACAGGGTAATCACTTTTTGGGCCCGCGCCATAGTCTCGGCAATGGCGTACATATTGGTGACCGAGCCCGCGGCCAGCTTTTCGGTCAGCCCGTAATAATTGAGGCAGGCCCCGCAGCTGTCGATCACCGTCCCCCGCCCGGCCAGGGCGGCCAGATCGTCCAGAGCGCCCGACCCCTCAGTGGTGAAGCGCACGCCGCCGTTGAAAAACAAAAGATGTTCCGGCGGGGCGTCCAGCTCGGTCAACGAGTGGATGAAACTTTTCTTCAGGGTGCGGCCCAGTTCGTCTTCGCCGCCGCCCATGACGTCGCGGCCGATGGCCACCACCAGCCCGGCCCCCGCGCCTTCCTCGGCCGGCCGGCACTCGGCGGCGGCGGTGATGGTCACCACAATATGCCCGCCCTCGGCCGGCTCGTATCTGAAGCCGTGCCTCAGCCCTTCGGCCATCTTTTGCAGATTCTGCCGGGCGATGTCGTTATCCACCAAAATCGAAACACCCTCACCAGGCGCGGCCGAACGCAGGGCGCGTTTGGCCTCTATCACCGGCAAGGGGCACGGTTTTCCCACCATATTGATCGTTTCCATTTTTCCTCCAGAAACAGCCTCGGTACATCAAACCTTCACCACGACACCCATTCACCGCTCCCCTATCACCGCGCAACCCACC
>JAVBTP010000258.1:0-2532 GCA_031556115.1 Candidatus Adiutricaceae bacterium | reverse complement strand
GGTGTAAATCCATTCCTTGTCCTCCTCGATGGCCTGGCGGTCGCGGCGGCTGTAGGCCCCCAATTCCAAGTTTTCGGCCACCGTCAGATGCGGGAGGATGCGGCGGCCCTCGGGGCTCATGGCCAGGCCCCGGGCCACCATTCTTTCCGGCGGCAGGCCCACCAGGTTCACGGCCTGGCCGTCGCGGCCGGTGTGGAGGATCTGCCCGGTGACGCCCTTGACCAGGCCGGCGATGGCCCGCACGGTGGAGCTTTTGCCGGCTCCGTTGGCCCCGATGAGGGTGACTATCCGGCCCCGGTCGACTTTGAGGTTAATGCCCTGGACCGCGTGGATGCCGCCGTAGCGCACATGCATGTCTTTCAATTCCAGCATCGGTGGCTCTCGTCTCCTTGTTTGTACCAGACCCTAATCGTCGATTTTTTCGGCGCCGAGATAGGCGGTGATCACCCTCGGATCGGACCGGATCGTCTCCGGACCGCCCTCGGCGATGAGGCGGCCGTATTCCAGCACCCAGATATGGGAACAGACCCCCATGACCACCTTCATGTCATGTTCGATCATCAGGATGGTCAGGTCGAATTCCTCACGCATGGTTTCGATGAAACGCATCAGGTCGGCGCTTTCCTGAGGGTTCATGCCGGCGGCCGGCTCGTCGAGGAGGAGAAAGACGGGGTCGGTGGCCAGGGCCCGGGCGATTTCCAGACGCCTCTGCGCGCCATAGGGGAG
Source organism: Candidatus Adiutricaceae bacterium (assembly GCA_031556115.1). Classification (GTDB taxonomy): domain Bacteria; phylum Desulfobacterota; class Desulfarculia; order Adiutricales; family Adiutricaceae; genus Adiutrix. Next base: position 1,806 of record JAVBTP010000258.1, on the reverse strand, counting down.
CGAGGCCGCGTTTTCGCGGGCCAAGGCGGCCAGCCCCAGCCGTTCCAGGAGTTCATACGATTTGCGGCGGATTTCCTTTTCCTCGCGGAAAAACCCGGGAAGGCACAGGGGGGCCATCCACCACCGGCAGCGCCGCCGCACGTGGCAACCCACCATGACGTTTTCCAGAACCGTGCCCTGGGCGAACAGGCGGATGTTCTGAAAGGTGCGGGCAATGCCCAGGCCGCAGATTTTTTGCGGCGGGAACCCGGTGAGTTTTTGCCCGTTGAAGGACACTTCGCCGGCCCCGGGTTGGTAAAAGCCGGTGATGACGTTGAACACCGTGGTCTTGCCCGCGCCGTTGGGGCCGATGAGGCCCACGATTTTTTTGGCCGGCACGGCCATGGTCAGGCTGTCGATGGCCGTCACGCCGCCGAAGCGCATGGTGATGTCGGCTAACCGCAGGGCCGGGGCGTTCATCGGCTTTTCCCCCCGGTGAAGCGGCGGCCGAGGGCGGCCAGGCCGTCGAAGAACCAGGGCCACGAAAACTCCCTGGTCCCCATGAGCCCCTTGCGCCGGAAGATGATGATGAGCATCAACAGGACCGAAAAGACGACCATGCGCATCCCCGGGATACCCGGGAGGTGGAGTGAGCCCAGATCCATGGGATACTCGATGATGCGGAGCCATTCCAGCATCAGGGTGATGACCGCGCTCCCCACCACGCTGCCGGTGATGGAGCCCAGGCCCCCGGCCACCACGATCAGCAGGATGTTGAACGTCAACTGGAAGTTGAACATTTTGGGCTCGATGGTGGTGACCAGGGAACCCAGAAGCGCGCCCCCGACTCCGGCGAAAAAGCCGCCCACGCAAAAGGCCATGGTCCGGTAGGCGGTGGTGTCGATGCCCATGGTCCGGGCCGCGATTTCGTCGTCGCGGATGGATTTGAGGACATTGCCGAAGTTGCTCTTCAACAGGCTCTGGACGACGAAGAGGGTGATGACCAGCCAGGTGTAGTTCCACCAGGCGTCGGCGAAGGAGGGAATGCCCCGGAGGCCGATGGCCCCGTTGGTGAGGGGCGCCCAGTTGGTAAAGAGCACCCGGATGATCTCGGCAAACCCCAGGGTGGCGATGCCCAGGTAATCCCCGCCCAGACGCATGACCGGAAAGGCGATGAGAAAACTGGCCAGGGCCGCGGCCGCGCCCCCCAGCAGGACCGAAATGAAAAAGGGCGTGTGCAGGGTGCCCAGGGGGCCGTAGATGGGCTCCAAGAGCCAGATCATCTCCTTTTGGTCCGGCGTCAGGATGCACAGGGCGCTGACGTAGGCCCCGATGGCCATGAACCCGGCATGGCCCAGGGAGAACATGCCCGAAAAGCCGTAGATGAAATTGAGGGACACGGCCAAAATGGCATTGATGGCCACCAGGTTGAGCAGCTGGGTCTGGTAGCCGTCAAAGTGGCTCTCGGTCCACTTCAGGCCCAGAAAGAGCAGAGCCACCGCGGCCAGGGTGGCCAGGCGGTTGCGGACCGCGTGATCATCGAAGAGGACGGGTTCGGTGGAGGCGTGGGAAGCGGCCATTATATCTTGTCCTCCAGCTTTTCGCCCATTAAGCCCGTGGGCCGGAACAGGAGGATGCCAATGAGCAGCACGAAGGCGAAAGCGTCGCGGTAGCCGGAGAGAGTGGGATTGAAGGCCACGGCCATGATTTCCACCGTGCCCAGGAGAAGGCCGCCCAAAACCGCGCCCTGTATGGAGCCGATGCCGCCCACCACGGCGGCGATAAAGGCTTTAAACCCGGGAATGACCCCCATGAAGGGATGAATCT
>JAVBTP010000134.1:0-6274 GCA_031556115.1 Candidatus Adiutricaceae bacterium | reverse complement strand
CTTCCAGACTGGGGAAGGGGACGCCAAAAGCCACGTCCCGTTCGTTGAGGGTTTCGCCCACGCACATAATGGGCCGGAGACCGGCTTCCAGGGTGGCCTTGATTTTTTTATTGACCCATTCGCCGGTGTCCCCGAACATCTGGCGCCGCTCGCTGTGGCCGATAATGACCGCGCCGGCTCCCGCGGCCTTGATCATGGGGGCGGAAACCTCGCCGGTGAAGGCTCCTTCCTTTTCCCAATAGACATCCTGGGCGGCGATGACGATGGGGGTGCCCCTGACCGCCTCCGCCGCGGCTTCCAGACTGGGGAAGGGGACGCCAAAAGCCACTTCCCGGTCGTTTTTGAAGGGGGCGCCCAGCTTGATCAGTTCGGCGAAAAACTGACGGGCCTGGGCGCTGGTTTTGAACATTTTCCAATTTCCGGCCAACAAGGGCTTTTTGCTCATGACCATACCTTTCCCCGGGCTCGGCCCGGCGCGAAACGGGATATTGCGCCGGCCGATGAACATATTCAACCCGTGATTTCGCCAAAGCCCAAAACACTGAATTTGGTCGTCCGGGAATGAACATGTTTAGCGACCGGGTCTATAAAAGCGATGGACCAAACCATATCGTGCGGCCCGACCCGGGCGGAACCCGTGACCGGCCGCCGGAGTCTCCCGCGTCACCCGCTTCGGACCCTCCGCCCGGGCGGGGGACAAACATAATTCATACCGCGCCGGAATCGTCCCGTTGTTCCAGCAGAGCCTCCAGGGCCACCAGCGGCTGCCCGGCCAGAGCCTGGAGAAAGGCGCTGCCGCCGGTGGACAGAAAGGAGACCTGGCTGCGGTCGGACATTTTCAAAATGGCCGCCGAGGTGTCCACCCCGCCGGCCAGGGTCACGCCCTGGCACTCGGCCAGGGCCCGGGTGACCATGGCCGTGCCCCGGGCAAAAGCCGGTATTTCAAACGCGCCCATGGGCCCGTTCCAGATGATGGTCCGGGCCAGGGACAGCACTTCCCAGAACCACAGGCGCGTGGCCGGCCCGATATCCTCGGAGCGCATCTCCGGGGCCAGCAAAGGGACCGGCATGATGGCCGCCGCCGCCGCCGCCATCCCCGGAGCCAGGGCCACCGCGTCCATCGGCAGGAAGAGCTTGGCTTTATAGTCCCGCCCATGATGAATCAGGCTTTCCATCTCGGCCCGGGTTCCGGCTGACAGGCCCAGATGATCCACCCCGCCGCCGAAGATTAAGCGGGAAAAGGCATCGCCCATGAGCCCGCCCAGCAGTACATAATCGGCTCGCCCCAGCAACTTGGCCAGAACCGGTAATTTGGCCTCGATGTTCCGCCCGCCGATGACCGCGGCCATGGGCCGGGCCGGGTTGGTCAAGGCTCGGTTCAAGGCCGCCAGTTCGGCCCGCAAGGCGAAACCGGCCACGCACGGACGGAGGAAGCGGGTCACCATGGTCATGGAGGCGTGGTCCCGGAGGCAGACCCCGAAGGCGTCGTTGACGTACATATCCGCCAGGGAGGCCAGATCGCGGGCGAAATCCGGATCGGCGGCGGTTTCCCCGGGGTGGAACCGAAGGTTCTCCAAAAGCAGAACTCCTCCGGGGGGCAGATCCCGCGCCGCCCGGACGGCGACCGGCCCCACCACTTCCGGCACAAAAGCCACGTCCACCTCCCACAGGCGGCTGAGGCGCCGGGCCAGCGGGGCGAACGACAGTCGGGCGTCAGGGGGCCCGCCGGCGGCCAGAGGGTCGCGCAGATGGCCGGCCACCACCACCGAGGCCCCCCGGTCCAAAAGATAGTTGATGGTCGGCAAAACGGCCCGCAGACGGCCGTCATCCACCAGGGCGCCGTTTTCATCCAGGGGCACGTTGAAATCGGCGCGGACCAGCACCCTTTTCCCGGCCGGGTCAACGTTTCCCAAAAAAGGCAATTGGCCTAAAAGGTCGGCCAAATCAAAACTATGGGTACTGTAGGAAGCCATTGCCCCTCGGTTTCATAAAATATGATTTACGTATTGACTATAACAAAAAGCGCGCGCGCTGGCAAGACGGCTGCTTTGCGGCTGCTTCGCGGTGCTTTGCGGAAAGTCTCCGTTCGTCACCCGGCGGGCGGTCAGCGCTATCGCCCGGCTCTCGCCTTGCCAGGCGGTGATCTGAGATCGCCCGCGGGGCCGGAGTACGCGATGAGGCTACGCCAGAGCGCTTTTCCTTTTAAAGGACATGGGCCTGAAATGAAAAGCGCCCGGATGTTGGCGCGTTTTACGATTCACTCAAGACCAATAAATTGTAAAACGGTTTATTCCACGGCCGGGCCCGGTGATTATGAGGAATAGCCACACAACTAGCTATTTTGACACATTTTTTTGTGGTATCCCGCTGAGTGTGCGGCCAGGCTTTACAATCGACCTTGTCTTGGTGTATAATAATTCCGTTTGCTGGTTTTGGGCTGGACTTCATCCGAATTGGCCACGCCCGGTAAAACCATGATGAATCGTGAGCGGCCAGCCCTTTGGGGCGGGCCGATGTTTTTTTACCAATACTCCCCGGGTCAAGAGGGATAACGCTTCTTTCGGCGGGACGCCGCAGGGCTTGCCGCTTTTAAATAAATTATTTTATTACGAAAAATCCACGGCATTTTTTAACGCCAAACCAGACGCCGACTTCGACGAAGCCGGGCCGCTTTTCGGCGGCCTCCAGGCGGGCGGCCGCCCCGGTTCGCCCCGTTCTTCAGGTTGAGCCGCGACCCTCAAGCTCGGCCGGATTACGTCGCCCGACGGCCCTGACCGACTGATTGGCCTCAGAGGATTACTTATCATGACTTCCGTTCCCATCACCCAAGAAGGGTTGGACTTTCTTAAAAAAGAACTCGACAAACTCCTCAAGGAGGAACGCCCCCGGGTCATCAAGGCCATTGAAGAGGCGCGGGCCCACGGCGACCTGTCGGAAAACGCCGAATACGCCGCGGCCAAGGAGCGGCAGGGTTTTATCGAAGGCCGCATCATGGAGCTCCAAAGCCAGGTGGCTTCCTGCCAGGTGGAAGTCATCGGCGGTCCCTACGACCGGTGCGTATTCGGCGCCACGGTGACCATGGAGAACGCCGACACGGGGGAGGAGAAGACCTACACCCTGGTGGGCCCCTATGAATCGGCCCCGGAGAGGAACCGTATTTCCATTGCCACGCCCATCGGCCAGGCCCTTTTGGGCCGCGAAGCCGGCGACGAGGTGCGGGTCAAAACCCCCAAAGGGGTTCAGGATTATGTTATTGTGGCCGTCCGCTGATTAAGGTATCATACACTTTTTGGCCGTTTCCTCGGTGCCCACGGCGCCATTATACCAGAGGCGGCCGGATCCGGAGGTATAGCTGATGAACATCGTGATCGCCGGTTTCGGTGTCGCGGGGGCCACCGCCGCGGAAGCCGCCCGCAAGCGAAATCCCAAGGCCTACATCACCCTTTTCAGTAAAGAAAAAGATCTGTTCTATTACCGCCTGCGCCTGCCGGAGGTGGTCAGCGGCATCTTGGCTCCGGATAAGGCCATCGCCCACCCCAAAAGCTGGTATGAGGAGCGCGATATCGAGCTTCGGCTGGGTGAGAGCCTGGTGGAGGTCAATGCCAAGGAAAAAATAGTGAGGGGCTCCGTCGGCAGCCGCCAGACCTATGACCGGTTGCTTCTGGCCACCGGGGCCGAGGCTCAGCGTCCTTCTTTCCCCGGTGACAAGCTGGACGGCATCCACGCCGTCCGGAGTCTCAACGACGCCTGGACTCTGTTTCTCACGGCTCAGGGAAAAAAGCGGGCGGTCTTGATCGGCGGCGGCCTTTTAGGCCTGGAAATCGGCTACGCCCTGACCCGGCATGGAGTCCAGGTGACCGTTCTGGAGCGAGGCGGCCGGGTGCTGCCCCGCCAGACCACGCCGGGTAGCGCCGAGCTTTTGCGCCGTCAGTTGGGCAACCTGGGGCTGGAGTTCAGCCTGCATTCCGAAGCCGACCGTTTTGAGGGTTCCCGTAAAGTGGAGAATGTGGTGCTGAAAGACGGCCGGGATCTGGCGGCCGATCTGGTCATCATTTCGGCCGGCATAGTGCCCAACCTCGGTCTGGCCACCGCCCTGGGGCTGAAAGTCGACCGGGCCATTGTGGTGGATGAATTCATGGAGACCAGCCAGCCCGACATTTACGCCGCCGGCGATTGCGCCCAGTTTCCTGGCGCCACGGGCGGGCTGTGGACCACTTCCCGCGCCCAGGGGCTGATCGGCGGGGCCAACCTGGCCGCGGCCAAGCCGGAGGAGCGCCAGGTCTACGTGCCGGAGCCCCCGTCCAATATTTTGAAAGTGGCCGGCATCGACCTGGTGGCCGCCGGCGATTTGGATCCGGACGGCAAGCTCCAGGGCGTGGAGGCTTCCGATGACCACACGTACCGCAAGGTGACCCTGGACGGCCAGGGTCGGCTGGTGGGCTTCACCAACGTGGGCACCACCAGGGGGAACAGGGAATTGAACGCGGCCCTGGTGGCTAAAAAGACGCTTGGCGCGGAGACGGTCCGGGGACTGGCCGCTCTGGATTTCGATTTCGCCACACTTTGATAGCCGGCCCCGGCCCCGGTCCCGAGTACGTTCAACGCAGCCCGAAGAGCGACCTCTTCGGGCTGTTTCGCCTGATAGGCCAAACTCGTGGGGTGACCCGCGAATCATTCCGTGTTATACTACCCACTGGGAAACTTCATGACGTATAAGCCACTGACCCTGGAAGACAAAGCCGTCTTCAGAGCCGCGGAAAAAGCGGCGGCCCCGGTGATCTCCGACACGGTGTTCACCAATTTGTTCATATGGCGGTCCTATTACCGGCCGCTTTGGGCCGAGGCCCACGGTTGTCTCTGTCTGGTGGCCGCTCCCGAGGGCGGGGAGCCTTTCGGCCTTCCGCCAGTGGGGGGCGGTGATCACTTGGCGGCCCTGGGCCACACCCTGGAAATCTTGAAGACCATGACCGACCGTCCGGTTTTCAAGCGGGTGCCCGAATTTCTGGTGGAAAAAATAACCGCCGCGGGCGCCCCCTACGAATGCATTTCCGACCGCGACAACGACGACTACATCTATCTCCGGGAGCAGCTCTGTAGCCTCGGCGGCCGTCGGATGCATCAGAAGAAGAACCACTATAATCACTTCGTGAACCATTATCAGTTCGAGTGCCTCTCCATCACCCCGGCCCTGGTGCCTGAGCTCTTGGCGGTGCAGGAAGGCTGGCTGGCCACCAAAGAGGAGCGCGACCCCTCCCTGAGCCATTTGCGATACGAGATGGAATCGGTGCGCGAACTGCTGCGGCACATGGAGGATCTGGACCAGGTGGGCCTGGCCATCAGAATCGACGGGCGTATCCAGGGGTTCACCATGGGCGAGATCATCGGTCCGGACACCGCTCTGGTGCACCTCGAAAAAGCGAATTATGACATCAGAGGGCTGTTTGTGGCCCTCTCCAGCCATTTCTGTCGGGAGCTGCCGCCGGAAGTGGTCTACCTCAATCGGGAACAGGATCTGGGCTTACCGGGCCTGCGGGTTTCCAAGGAGTCGCTCAAGCCCGACCATTTTCACCGCAAATACCTGGTGACGCCCAAGTGAGGGGCGGTGGACGGTTGTACGATCGCGGGGCGTCCGGGAGGACGGCGTGGGCGGTATTTGACAAAACGGGTTTCATTACGGACAGGGGGGAAAGATGATCCGCCGCCTCCTTCAGATAGGCATCGTTGTTTCAGTCGCTTTGACGGCTTCGGGCTGCTTTAACGCGGAAGGCGACTATGAGCGGCTCAAAGAGGACAAGGCCGCCCTGGCCGCCGAATTGGCGACGGCCAAGCGGGAAAATGAAGTATTGACCCGGGCTCTGGCCAGCATCAAACAAGAGCGGGAAGGGTTGCAGACGTTACTCCATGTCGGGCGGAGCCTGACCCCCGGCGCGGCGTCGAGCGCGGGTACTTCGGACAGCCAGCCGCCGGCGGTGGAGGGGGTGGAGGACGAAGACTACTGGGTGCAGTCGTCGGCCAACTCCTCGTCGTCTTCGGCGTCTTCATCCTCGGCGGCCTCCCGGGCCACCTCTTCCGGCCAGGTGTATGTGACCCGGCCGGGGGATGTGCTTTCCAGCATCGCCCACCGTCATCATACCACTGTGGAAAAGCTTCTGGAACTCAATCCTTTTCTCACCCGTCGCCCCAATTATATGATTTGGGAAAACGACAAGATTCAGCTGCCGTGACCTCGGGCGGCGGAGCGGGGGGCCGGGCCGTTTTTCCGAAATTTTTGAAA
>JAVBTP010000273.1:0-3150 GCA_031556115.1 Candidatus Adiutricaceae bacterium | reverse complement strand
TAAAACGAACGGTTTCACCCGGCCGCCGGCTCTTAAAGACGCGGCGGCCTTTTGGTCTCGGCGTATCACTTTTGTCGACGCGAGGTGTATATGAGAGATTCCCTGACCATTGTCATCGGCGGCGAGGCCGGTCAAGGCCTGGCCACGGTGGGCGAACTGCTGGCCCGCGTTCTGACCACGGCCGGCCATAATTTTTTGACCTTTCAAGGCTACCACTCCCGCATTCGCGGCGGGCACAACACCTTTGGCCTGAAAATTTGCCAGCAACCCCTGGCCGGGCCCGAGGACGGGGCCGACCTGGTCCTCTCCCTGAATGCGGAAACCGACCTCATCGACGGCCCCCGGCTGCGGCCGGGGGGCCTTTTGTTAGCCTTCGGCGAAGGCACCCAGGCGCCGGCCCGGGCCACGGCCCTGACCGTTCCTTTTGGCGAACTGTCTTCACCCCGGGAGCGGAATCTGGCGGCCCTGGGTCTCTTGATGGCCGCTTTGGCCCTGCCTCTGGGCCCGGCCTCGGAGATCGTGGAGGAACTTTTCAAAGACAAGGGCGGCAGTGAAAAGCCCTTGACCGCCTTACGGTCCGGCTTTCACTGGGCGGCGCCTAAAATCGGCGGCCGCTATCAGATGTCCCCCGCTTTGCCGGGGGCTCCCCCGCGTCTGGTCATGAACGGCAACGAGGCCCTGGCCCTGGGCGCGGCCGCCGGGGGCATCAATTTCTGTTCTTTTTACCCCATGAGCCCGGCCACCACCGTTTCCCTGAGTCTGGCCGCCTGGGCGGCCGAGGCCGGCCTGGTGGTGGAACAGGCCGAAGACGAAATCGCGGCCGTCAACATGGCCCTGGGCGCGGCCTACGGCGGGGCCTCGGCCCTGGTGGGCACCTCGGGCGGCGGCTTTGCCTTGATGGGTGAAGGCGTGAGCCTGTCGGCCATGACCGAGACTCCGGTGGTCATGGTGGTGGTTCAGCGGCCCGGCCCGGCCACGGGCCTGCCGACCCGCACCGAGCAGGGGGATCTGAACCTGGTCCTGTATGCTGGCCACGGCGAATTCCCGCGGGCCATCCTGGCCCCGGCCACCACCGAGGAATGTTTCCACCTGGCGGCCAGGGCCGCCTGGCTGGCCGAGGAATCCCAGGGCCCGGTTTTTGTGCTCTCCGATCAGTTCCTGTCCGACTGCACCCGGCCGATTCCGCCCTTTGACTGCCAGGCCCTGGCCCCGGCGGTGAATACCGCCGAGATCCACCGACGGAACGAGACGGAACTCAAGGCGGGAAAAGTCTATCAGCGTTATGACCCCCGGCCCGCCGACGGCCGTTCGCCGCGTTTGTTGCCTGGTTTTTCGGATCATCTGGTCAAGGCCGACAGCGACGAACACACCCCCGACGGCCACATCACCGAGGATCTCGACTGGCGGGTCAAGATGCAGGACAAACGGCTCAGGAAGCTGAACTGGTTGAAAGCGCACGTCGTGCCTCCCGCCTACCAGGGGGCTGAAAAGCCCGAGACCTTGCTCGTGGCCTGGGGCAGCACCCTGGGCGCGGCCCGGGAGGCTCTGGAAATCATGACCGCTCAAGGCGGGCAGGCGGGCCTCATGCATTTCAGCCAGGTCTATCCGCTCCGGCCGGAAGACTGGCTGCCGAAACTCCACGCGGCCTGGCGGGTGGTGTTTGTCGAAGGGAACGCCGAGGGGCAGTTCGCCCAACTGGTGCGGCGGGAGACCGGCTTCGCGCCCCACCAGCGCATTGCCCGCTATGACGGCCTGCCGCTGACCGCCCGGTATATTCTGGACCGACTGGAGGTGAAGTGATGGCTGAATTCAACCCCACCACTCAGGCCCCGGCCTGGTGTCCCGGCTGTGGCAATTTCGCCATTCGCGAGGCCGTGCTCAAGGCCCTCAATGACAGCGGCCTGACCAGGAGGGAAGTGGCTTTTGTCTCCGGTATCGGCCAGGCGGCCAAAATGCCCCATTACCTCGACGTCAATTTCTTCAACGGCCTCCATGGCCGGGCGCTGCCCGCGGCCACGGGCCTGAAACTGGCCAACCCCGGCCTCAACGTGATTGTGGAGAGCGGGGAGGGCTGCAACTACGGCGAAGGCGGCAACCATTTCGTGGCCGCCATGCGCCGCAACATCGGCCTGACCGTCTTGGTGCACGACAATCAGATCTACGGCCTGACCAAAGGCCAGGCCAGCCCCACCACCGAGCCCGGCCAGGTCACCAAGAGCACGCCTCTGGGCGTCTTCAACCAGCCGTTCCACCCCCTGACCGTGGCCATCAGTTCCGGGGCCGGATATGTGGCCCGGGGGTTTTCAGGCGAGACGGACCATCTGGCCGGGCTGATCGTGGAGGCCATTCGCTATCCCGGCCTGGCCCTGGTGGATATCCTGATGCCCTGCGTCTCCTTCAACCCGGTGGGCACCTTTGCCTGGTACAAGCAGCGGGCCCGGAAGCTGCCGGAGGCCTATGACCCGGCCGACAAGGCCGCGGCCATGGTTATGGCCGAAAAATGGGGCGAGGAAATTCCCATAGGGTTGATCTATCGCCGCGACCCGGCGGAGAGCCCGTCACTGGAAAACAAGATCGCCCGCGCGCGGGGGGTGGACAGCCTCAAACCCTTGGCCGGCCGGCCCCCCAGCCGGGAGCGGTTGGCGGGGTTCATGAAAGAGTCCGTCTATTAGGCGGGTGGCGGCTGGGCGGTACCCCGGTCTGCGCGACCAGGGTTGCGGCTGGGGACGCGGCCGTCCGTTGTTTCACGAAACAACGGACGGCCGCGTTGTTTTTTCAGGCAAGAGCGTCCAGCACTTCCAGGGCCCGGTCGACTTCGGCCTCGGTGTTTTGGTGCGAAAAGGAAAAGCGCACCGCCCCGCGTTCCACGGTCCCGAAGCGGCGGTGCAGGAGGGGGGCGCAGTGGGCCCCGGCCCGGACGGCGATGCCGTGGTCGGCCAACTCAACCGCCACTTCACTGGACTCCAGTTGACCGAGGTTGAGGGTGACAATGGGCGCCCGGCCCGCCATCTGGTAGTCGCCGTAAAAAACCACGTCGCGCAGTTTTCGCGCGCCTTCGTAAAACCTTCGGGCCAGGCGGTCGGCCGCCCGCCACAGGTAGATCACCCCCTGTTCCCGAAGAGATTCGAGCCCGGACGAGAGGGCGGCCAG
>JAVBTP010000105.1:0-4367 GCA_031556115.1 Candidatus Adiutricaceae bacterium | reverse complement strand
ATCCACGGTGTCGCCATAGATGGGCTTCAAGGTGGCTTCATAGTCCTGGTGGAAAAAATTTTCCGGCCCCAGAGCCGCGATCTCTTCGTTGAGCCATTCCAAAAGCTCGGTGTTGCCCTTCTTCACCGCCGGGGCGATGGTGTCGAGATTGCCGAGAAAATCGATGCCGGCCACGAAACCCTTGTTTTCGGCGATCCAGGCGAAGATGAGGGTGTTGTCGTGGGCCAGGGCCACCCCGCGGCCGTCGCGCAGGGCGTTGAAGGCCTCGGTGTTCTGGTCATACTTCAGCAACGTGACCTCGGGGTGCTTTTCGGAAAAATAGCTGTCGGCGGTGGTGCCTTTGTTGACGATGAGCTTTTGCCCCTTAAGCTGGGCCACGTCGGTGATGGGAGCGTTGGCCGGGGAAACCACGCCCAGGGCCACCTTCATGTAGGGCCGGGCGAAGTCCACCTTCCGGGCCCGTTCGGGGGTGACGGTGAAGTTGGCCAGGACAATGTCCACCTTGTCCGATTCCAGCACTTCCATGCGGCTGGCCGCCTCCACCATGACGAACTCCACCTTGTTTTCGCCGCCCAGGAGATCCTTGGCGATGCGTTTGGCGAAATACACGTCATAGCCTTGGTTGTCGCCGTTTTCGTCGACGTAGCCGAAGGGAGGTTTGTCGCTGAAAACGCCGATGCGAATCTTGCCGGCGGCCTTTATTTTAGCCAGTTCCCCGGCGGCCAAGGCCGGAGCGGAGCCGGCCGGCCCCAGGGTCAGGGCCAGGGCCAGGACCAAAAGAACCGCGCTAATCGTCTTGAACATGTTGTTCCTCCTTTTTGACTCCACTAAACTGAAAGATGTTGAGAAACTTCCGGGCCCGGTCACTGGCCGGGTGTTCGAAGAAGTCTTCGGGGGGCGCGCTTTCCACAATCACCCCCTGATCCATGAAGACCACCTTGTCGGCCACCGCCCTGGCAAAGGCCATCTCGTGGGTGACGATGACCATGGTCATGCCGCGTTCGGCCAAGCCCAACATGACGTCCAGGACCTCGCGCACCATTTCCGGATCAAGGGACGCGGTGACCTCGTCAAAGAGCATGATCTCCGGATTCATACACAGGGCCCGCACAATGGCCACCCGCTGCTTCTGGCCTCCGGAGAGCTGGCGGGGAAAGGAATCCTTGCGGTCCAGGAGCCCCACCCGGTCCAGAAGCTGTTCCGCCTCCCGGGTCACTTCGGCCCGGTTCCGCCCCTGGGCCTTCAACGGGCCCAGGAGGACATTCTCCATGACGTTCATATGGGGAAAGAGATCATAGCTTTGAAAGACCATCCCGATCTTCTGGCGCACCAGGTTCCAGCGGGTCTGGCCGCTGGTGATGGATTCCCCGTTGAGTTCGATGTCGCCGGACTCGATGGGCTCCAGCCCGTTGATGCAGCGCAGCAGCGTGCTCTTGCCGCAGCCCGAGGGCCCCACCACCACCATCACCTCGCCCCGGCGCACTTCCAGGTCCAGCCCGTGGAGCACCTCCAGTTCGTCGTATCGCTTATAGAGATTCCGGATTCTCAGCACCGGCCGGCCAGCCGCCATGGGAAACACTCCTCAAAACCTGTCAGTTTCTCCACTGCTTTTCCAAATAGCGGGAAAAGCGGGAAATGGGGTAACAGATAATAAAGTACCCGAAGAAAATAAACCCGTACACCCAAAAGCTGGCCAGGTAATTTTTCATGCCGGCCACTTCCACGATCTGCTGGCCCACCTTGGTCAGTTCGGGGACGTTGATGAAAAAGACGAAAGGGGTGGTCTTGATCATGCGGGTGGCGAGGTTGATCACCCCGGGGATGAGCCGGCGCACGGCCTGGGGGATGATGATATGGAGGTTGATCTGCCCCTCGGTGAGGCCCACGGCCCGGCCGCTTTCCCGCTGGTGTACGGGCATGGAAGTGATGGCCCCCCGCACCAGGTCGGCCATTTCGGCCGTGCCCCAGAGGGTGAAGACGAGCACCGCCACCACCATGGCCTCCAGGTTGATGCCCCAGTTCCGGCTCAGGGAATAGTAGAACAGGTACAGGAGCACCAGGATGGGGATGAAGCGAATGGCCTCCAAATACAGCCGGGTGGCCACCCGCCACCCGGACTGTTTGGACGTCATCAAAAGCCCCACCGCGATCCCCAGAACCATGGAGAGGAGGACCGACACCGCCGAAATCTTCAGGGTGACCCACAAGCCTTCCATCAGCCGGGCGAAATTGCGGCCCTGGGTGAAGACGCTAACCGCCGAATCCAGCACGACGCACCCTCTTTTCCAACAGGCCGAAAAAGACCGAAACCGGCAAAATGATGATCAGGTAGAAAACCACCAGCATGAGGTTGTTTTCGTTGGAATTGCCTTCCTTGATGAGATCTTTGAAGACGTAGACCAGATCGGCCAGGGCGACGATGCTGAAGACCGAGGTCTCTTTCATCAGGAAAAATGGTGTTGGCGGCAATGGCCGGCACGGCCACGGCCAGGGCCTGGGGGAGGATGACGTGGCGCACCAGTTGCGGCCGCGAAAGGCCCACGCTCAGGCCCGCCTCGATCTGCACCCGGCTGACGGCCTCCAAGCCGCCGCGAAAGGCTTCGGCCATATACCCGCCGCCGAGGAACGCCAGGCCCGCGATGGCGCAGGTGATCCCCTCCAGCCGGACGCCCACCCGGGTCAGGCCGTAATACAGAAAAAAAAGCTGGATCATCAGCGGGGTGTTGCGGGACAGCTCGATATAGACGCAGGCCGCCCTTTTCAGAAAAGGGAGGCGGTAATAGCGGATCAGGGCGCAGACCAGGCCCAGGGCGATGGACAGGACGATGCCGGCGGCGGCCAGGGTCACCGTCAGCTTGGCCGCCTGGGCATAGACCGGGGCATATGCGGCTATGAATGAAAAATCCACCTCAGGCTCCACTCGCCCGCCGGCTTTTGGCCGGAGCTTTCGGAAACTTCATTTTGCCTTTCCCGCCGGTGGAATGCAACTATAATCTGTCGCGGAAACGGCCCAAAGACCAGTTCACCTTCGGGCCTCAGGCTGGCATTGGAGACCCGGGGCCTTGAGCTTCGGACAGAGCCCCGTCACCCGCCCCGAGGCCGGGCCTCCAGCAGCCCCCACGGATTGGCGGCGGCCTCCAGCGTCACCGGCAGCAAGGTTCCGGCGGCCACCCCGGCCGCTTCGGCCGGCAAGAGCGCCGACAGATAATTGCCGGTCAACACTTTCAACCGGCCGCTGGCCCGGTGGGGAGTACTTTCCACCAAACCCGTCTCGTCACGCCCCTGGTTCAGAGCCGCGAATTCCCGACGCTTGGCCAGGTTCAGTTTTTTCAGTTCCCGGGTCCGGGCCCGCTTGATATGCTCCGGCACCTGGCGGGGGCTGTCCGCGGCCCGGGTGCCGGGGCGCGGCGAATAGGGAAAGACGTGGAAATAGGTGACGGGCAGGCTTTCCAGGAGCGCGTATGTTTCGCGAAAATCCTCTTCCTCTTCGCCCGGGAAGCCGGCCATGACGTCCACCCCCACCCCGGCCAGGGGCCGGGAGGCCTTGAGGCGCAATACCAAGTCCCGAAAAAAGGCCGAGCGGTAGGGCCGGCCCATGAGTTCCAAAACCCGGTCGCTCCCGCTTTGCAGCGGGAGGTGGAAATGGGGCGCCAGCCAGGGGTGGAGTTCGTGGGCGGCCAGGATCTCCCCATCCAATTCCAAAGGCTCGACGGAACTGAGACGCAGGCGGAAGAGCTCCTCGTCCGGAGCCAGCTCCGCGTCAATGGTGTGCAGCAGATCCGCCAGCGACCAGGGCGGCGACAGATCCCGCCCCCATTGGCCCAGGTGGATGCCGCAGAGCACCACTTCGGCCAGCCCCCGGGTCAGATAGGACCGCAACCCCTCCAGAACCGCGTCCAGCCCCAGGCTGCGGGACGGCCCTCGGGACCGGGGCACCGCGCAATAGGCGCACCCGGCCGAGCAGCCGTCCTGAATCTTGTAAAAAGCCCGGGTCCGCTCCGGGGTCGGGGTGCCGAAATCCGCGGCCGGACCGGCCAGCGGGGCCACCAGGACCCCGCCCCGCCCCCCGGGCTCGTCGCCCAGGGCCGCCAGATGCTCCACCAGCCGGGCCTTTTCGTCCTGCCCCAAAATCAGAGTCGCCAGGCCGGTGTCCGCCAGGAGGCCGGGGTTGGCCTGGGCCAGACAGCCGGTGGCCACGATTATAGCCTTGGGGCTCAGGCGTTTCAGCCGTCGCAACAGGGCCAGGGCCTCCTGGTCGGCCTTTTGGGTCACGGTGCAGGTGTTCAGCACCACCAGGTCCACCCCCAGGGGCTGATCCACCACCTGATAGCCGGCCGCGGCCAGGCTTTCGGCCACCGCCGAGGATT
>JAVBTP010000295.1:0-3308 GCA_031556115.1 Candidatus Adiutricaceae bacterium | reverse complement strand
AGGGGGTGGCCCGCCTGGCCGAAGGCCGGCGGGTATCCGAGATCGTCGAACTGCTCTCCGGCATCAAATGCGGGCCAAAAGCCACTTCCTGCCCGGATCAATTGGCCCGGGCACTCAAAAAGCGGGTGAACACCAAAGGGAATCTCTAAAAAATACCAGCTTTCGAGATTCTTGGAAGAGCGAAGATGGCGCCGAAGCAAATCCCCCCCCTATCCCGCTTGCTCGCCAGGCCCCGAGTCACCGAGACCCTGGCCGAAGCGGCTCGCGCCTTTCCCCTGACCGTCCTGGCCGCGCCCATGGGATATGGCAAGACCCTGGCCGCCCGGTCGCTTCTGGGGCTCCATGACCGGGTGTTCTATATTCGGGTCAATCCGGGGCCCCACAACGCCTTATACCTGTGGGATATGGCTTTCGGTCAACTGGAGGCCCAGGGCTCGCGGGCGGCCCCCACCCTGCGGCGCATGGGGTTCCCGGCCGATGTGGCCCAGCTTCACCGCACTTTGGAGTTCGGCCGCCGCTATCTGGAGCCCCGCCCCACCATCCTCATGGTCGACGACTATCATTTCGTGACCGACCCGCGCCTGGACGCCCTGGTGGAGGCCATGGCCCGCGAGAGGATGCCCGGCTATAACATTTTGCTCATTTCGCGCGGCCGGCCCAATCTGCCCTTGGAAGACCTGAAAGTCAAAGGCCTGGCCGCGGTCTTCGATCAGGAGCTTTTGGCTTTTTCCCCCGGGGAGACGGACGCTTATTTCCGCCTGCACGGGGTCGATGATCCGCGGGCGGCCGGAGAGGCCCGCGGTTTCAGCGAGGGCTGGCCGGCGGCCCTGTGGCTGAGTCTGGCCAGCTTTCTGGCCGGCGGCCCGGCCGACCCCCGACGCGACCTCGATGAGCTGATGGCCGGGATCTTTGCCGCCTATACGCCGGCCGATCAGAAGCTCTTGACCTGCCTTTCGCTGTTAAACAGCTTTACCCCGGCTCAGGCCGCCCTGCTGAGCGGCGACCGGGACGCCCCCGCGCGCCTGCGCGGCCTTTTTGGCCAGAACGCCCTGTTAAGTCGGGACGAGGCCGGCGGCTATCAGTTGCACAGCCTCTTCCGGGCCTTTCTGGCCGACCGCCTGACCGAAGGCCCGGCCGGGGAACTGACCGCCTGGTACCGCCGGGCCGGTGAAATCGCGGCCCGGGAAGGACGGCTGGTCGACGCGGCCGGTTTCTTTACCAAGGCCGGCCGTGACGAGGATTTATTGCGCCTCCTGGAGCTGTTCACCCTGCCCGGGGCCAACCTGGCGCTCTTTTTTTCCGGCGCTGAGCTGGCCCCCCTGGTTCTGGCGGTGCCCTGGCGTCTGCGCCTGGAACGTCCCCTCGAATACCTGACCTTCATCTACTTCTATCTGGCCGAGGTCAGCGTGGGCGGGGCCTGGCCGCTCCTGGAGGAGGCCGAACACCGTTTCGAGGCGGCCGCCGGCTTCCCGCCGGCCCTGCGCCGCCGCCTTTTGGGTGAAACCACCTTGATGCGCGGCCTTCTGGCTTTCAACGACCTGTGGGCCATGCGCGACATTCACGAAGAGGCCCATAAACTCCTCAGCGGCCGCTCGCAAATATCGTCGCGGCACATGGTCTGGACATTCGGCTGCCCCCAGGCGGCTTTTTTGTATTTGCGAAAGTGCGGCCAGTATCGGGAGATGGTGGAACTGGTCGAGGGGCATCTGCACTATTTCCAAGATCTTTCCAACGGTTGTTCCACCGGGGCTCAGCTTCTGTTCCGGGCCGAGTTTTCTTTGGAACGCGGCGAAACGGCCGAGGTGGAGTCCATGCTCACGGCCTGTCTGGGTCTGGCCGAAAGCCGGGAGCAACTGGCGACGAGTCTGGCGGCGGTGTTCGGCCTGGCCCGGCTGTATCTGGCCGACGGCCGCCCGGGCCAGGCCCTGGCCCTCTTGGCCGATTGGCGGCCCAAAGTCGACGCCGCGGGTCATGTCGACCATGCCAACTGCTTTGATCTGATCCAGGGCTATATTCGGGCCATCCTGGGCCAGGTCGCGGACATTCCCGGGTGGCTTTTGGAAGATGAGCTGGCGCCTTCGCGGGATGTGCCGCAAATCGCGGCCTTTGTCCGGGTGGTCATGGCCAGGGCGCTTTTGGCCCGGGGCGATTACGGGCGGCTGGAGGCCGCCGCGCGGGCGCTCCCGGCCTATGTGGCGCCCTTCGACAATCTTCTGGGCCGCATTCAGGCCCAGGCCTTAGAGGCGATTTCCACCTTTCAGAGCCGGGGACGGAAAGCCCTCGAATCTTTGCGGGCCGCGCTGGCGTTGGCCCGGCCCGACGGCATTCTTCTGGTCCTGGCCGAATACGGGGCGCATCTGAGGCCTCTTTTGGCGGCCCTGAGGGCCGAGGACGCGGACCATGACCCCTATCTGGAGCGGCTTTCGGCGCTTACGGAAACGTTTTCGCGGATCGGGAACGGGGCGGTTCCGAAAGGCGCGGCCAGAGGCGGCCTCACGGCCAGGGAAAAAGAGGTGCTGCGTTTGGCCGCCGAAGGCCAGGGCAACGGCCGGATAGCCGAACTGCTGGGCATATCCCCGGTTACGGTGAAGAAACTCCTGAGTTCGGCCTATGCCCGGCTTCAGGCCAAGAACCGGGCCGAAGCGGTGCGCAAGTTTCTGGAGCGGGGCTGATTTCCGCCCGGTTGATTTTTTTTCTTGGTTTTTAATTTTTATTACGTGTAAATTAAGTGTATTAATTTCCAATAACCCTTTTGGGTCATTGCGAAGTCCGGCGCGCTTTTATATTCTCTAAATACGATAATTTCTTAAAATTTTACCGGCGAGTGGTTCCTCAGAGCTTGCCGGACCGACAGAGTGTTTTCGGTTCCGCCACCGGGGGGCGGGCCGCTCTGGGTTACGGGTGACGGGGCGCATATTCGGCCTGGGCCCGGTCAATGGATTCTTTATTTTTTTTCACTAGTTCAATCTCGGCCCGGGTGGGGTATTCCGACTCGGGCGAGCCCGCCGATTGGAACATGGCGGTGGGGCTATCTGTCGATAATCCCTGATAAATAAGGCTGATGCGGCTGGTGGCGTACACCCCGCGTCCCGGGGGGAATCCGGCCCTCCCCATGACCTCCTCCGGGTTGGCTCCGGACTCGGTTTGGCTGCGGATCGTGAGCAGCTTGATGGCCCGGTCGATATCCCGCTGGGTGATGGGGCCCTGGCGGGCCGCAGTGCCGGGGGTGGTCCAGGGTTCGCCCGGCGCGGGCGTTTGTTCAGGCGGGGAGGGCGGCGCGGTCAGGGGCTCCGCCATTTGGCCGGCGC
>JAVBTP010000049.1:0-3052 GCA_031556115.1 Candidatus Adiutricaceae bacterium | reverse complement strand
TTGGCGCGGGCATCCGGCCGATCCGGACACCCCGGCCGTGGTGGTTTTCACCTCCGGCTCGGAGGGCCAACCCAAGGGTGGGGCCCTGAGCCACCAGAACCTTCTGTCCAACATCCACCAGTTCAAGTGCCGGCTTCAGGTGAACGAGGATGACTTGATGTTCAACGCCCTGCCCATGTTCCACGCCTTCGGCCTGACGGTGGGGAGCCTGTTTCCGCTGTATGCGGGCATGCGTTGCTTCAACTACGTCACCCCCCTCCATACCCACGAGATTCCGGAGCTGATCTACGACACCCGGGCCACCATCGCCTGCGCCAGCGACACTTTTGCCTCGGCCTGGGGCAAGAACGCCCATCCCTATGATTTCTCCAGCATCCGCCTCATGGTTGTGGGCGCGGAGAAACTGAAACCCAAGACCCGGGCCCTGTATTTCGAAAAGCTGGGGGTGCGCATCCTGGAGGGATATGGCGTGTCCGAGGCCTCGCCGGTATTGTCGGTCAACAACCACCTCCACTGCCGGTCCGGCTCGGTGGGGCGGATACTGACGGGCATCGAGACCCGGCTGGATCCGGTGGAGGGCGTGGAGCGCGGCGGCAAACTCGTGGTGCGCGGCCCCAACGTCATGCTGGGTTATATGAGACCCGAGCAACCGGGAGTCATCCAGCCCCCGGCGGACGGCTGGTATGACACCGGCGACATTGTGGAGATCGACGAGGACGGCTTTATCTGGATCAAGGGCCGGTTCAAACGCTTTGCCAAAGTCGGGGGGGAAATGGTGTCCCTGGCGGCGGTGGAGGAAGTGGCCACCGGGCTTTGGCCCGGCCGGCCCTTGGCGGTCCTGGCCATGGATGACGAGAGTAAGGGCGAAAAATTGGTCCTGGTCTCCGAAGACCCCGAACCGGACCTGAGCCGCCTGTGGCTGGCCCTGAAAGAGGCCGGCCTCCCGGAACTCTCGTACCCCAAGCAGTTCATCTATCTCCCCGAAATCCCCATGACCCCCCTGGGCAAGGTCAACATGCCCAAGCTCATCGAGGCGGCCCTCTTGGCGGCGGCCGCCGCGCGTTGATACGGAACGGCGGACGGCTTCCAGCCGCCGGCGTGTTTCCGAAAGTCAGGCTCCGCCTGTTTTCCAGAAACACTGATGAGGCGCGGGCCGCCCGACCAGAAAGGAGTCTCCATGGGTCACATCGTGGTGGTGGGCAGCCTGAACCAGGATGTGGTGATCACGGTCCCGCACCTGCCGGTCCCCGGCGAGACGGTTTTAAGCGTCAACCACACCCTGGCGGGAGGCGGCAAGGGGGCCAACCAGGCCTTCACCTGCGGCCGGCTGGGGGCCGGAGTGACCATGCTGGGGTCGGTGGGCAAAGACGAGCCCGGCCGGAAATTGCTCGATGGCCTGGCCACGGCCGGGGTGGCGGTGGACGGCGTCCAGCGGATCGCCGAATCGGCCACCGGCCGGGCCCTGATCGCCGTGGAGCCGGGCGGCCGCAACAGCATCATCGTGCTTCAGGGGGCCAACCTGTTGACCGACCCGGCCTATGTCCGCCGCCACGCCCGGCTGATCGAAGAGGCCGACATCGTCCTGATGCAGCTGGAAATCCCCCTGGAGACGGTGCGGTTCACCGCCCATCTGGCCAGGCGGATGGGGAAACGGGTCATTCTGGACCCGGCCCCGGCCCCGGACGTTGAACTGCCCGCCGACCTTTTGGCTAACGTGGATATCATCAAACCCAACGAAGTCGAACTGGCCCGGCTGACCGGCCGGCCGGCGCGCGATCCGGCCGAGGCCGAGCGAGCCGCCCGCGACCTGCTGGCCAGGGGCGTCGGCCGGGTGGTGGCCACCATGGGTGAGGAGGGGGCCCTGATCGTGGAGCGCGGGGGAACCCGGCACATCCCGGCCCGCGTCGAACGCCCGGCGGTGGACACCACCGCCGCCGGCGACAGCTTTGTGGCGGCCATGGCGGTGTTGTTGACCTATGGCTACGACCTGGAACCGGCGGTCAGGTTCGCCACTGAAGTGGCCGCGATCGTGGTCTCCCGGCCGGGCGCCCAGCCCTCCATCCCCGGGGCCGATGAAGTGGCCCACCTGATCCCCCGGGCGGGTGCGGAATCCGAAGCCTCCCTTCCCTCTCCCGCCGCCGAATCCGCAACCACCTCGGCCTCCCGCTGACGACGACAGTTCACCCCAACGGCCTGCTTTAGCTCGAAATTCAAGATATTATATCAATTCTCCATCAAAGATATTGTTGTCTCGATGGGGAACTGGTTAAATATTCACTTTTCCTGTCAGGTTTTAGCGAAACTTGACAGGAAACGGTATAATGATCCCCGATTTATGTTGAAAATTTTTTTCCGAGCATGCTATAGTTGATAAATATATGTTCGTCTTTTCAGTCAGGGAGGTTTCCTATGCGCACCCACTGCCTGCTATTGCTTTCTCTGGCCTTGGTCCTGTGGGCCGGGCCGACCTGGGCCGCCACCTATGAAGTGGGCCCGGGAAAACAATACGCCACCCTGGAGGCCCTGCGGACGGACACCGCCCGGCCCGCCTGGGCCGACGGCGACGTCATCCAACTGTACGCCGACGACGCCTCCCTGACCGCCGCCTTCAACTTCGGCGCGAACACGGTCAGCCTGCTTTCGGGCGACGGCGGGGCTCATGTCCTCACTCCGGCCGCCGGGGCCGCCACCAGGCTGGTGTTTGACAGCGCCACCGCCGGCACGGCCTTCACCCTGGGGGCGGGCCTGACGGCCACGGGCTTTCAGGCCGCCAACGGCAACGGCGGGGCCATTCACGCCAGAGGCGCGGTGACGGCCAACAGCGCCACCTTCGCCGCCAACTCCGCTACCGCCGGCAGCGGCGGGGCCATTTACGCCGGGGACGAGGTGACGGCCAACGGCGCCACCTTCGCCGCCAACTCCGCCGGCAACTACAGCCTCGGCGGGGCCATTCGCGCCGTGGACGAGGTGACGGCCAACAGCGCCACCTTCGCCGCCAACTCCACCGGCAACTACGGCGACGGCGGGGCCATATCCGCCGGGGGCGGGGTGA
>JAVBTP010000169.1:0-3202 GCA_031556115.1 Candidatus Adiutricaceae bacterium | reverse complement strand
GAAGCGCCGGGCGCATCAGGGGATTTCGATTTCGACCAAACCCCGGTCCGCGTCCACAGTCACCAAAGCGTCCATGGGGATGAGGTCAAAGGGGTCTTCCTCCAGATCCGTGACCACCGGCACCCGCAGGACCACCGCGGTCACCGCCAGGCGGGAGTCGAGGCGGGGCAGGATCAGGGCCGCCGGCCCGATGCCCCGCACCCTGGCCGCGTGGAAATGCAGCGACCAGCCGTTGGACCCCTTGCCGCCGGACAGCGCCAGGACCCGGCCCTTGATGCTCCGGCCTTCGAAGGGGTGCCCCTTTTCGATGACCAGGCCGCTGCGTTCGTCCACTCCGCTCCACCCCGAGATGGCCTGGCGGCTCACCAGGGCCGGGCCCCGGGCCCGGCCGCCAATGACCCCCCTGCCTTTCAGAATGATGGTGCTCATCCCGTTGCTCCTTCCCAGACGCCGCTCAAAGCGCTCCTGAGGCAATCTTCCCGGCCGCCGTAAAAAATATCGTGGGACACTTCCGATTTCATGTAATGGGCCTGCTTGGCCGAGTCGAACGCCAGGCTGCTCACCCCCTGGGGAAGGCGCGCGCTCACCAGGGGGCAGGTGTTGGTCAGGAGGGAAGCCCCCGCGTCCTCGATGATTTTGGTATGGCCGCAACGATCAGCCACCTCTTTGAACGGCGAAGCCGTCCAGATGTGCAGGGTCGTGTTGGCGGAGACTTTTTTGCCTTCCAGAGCGGCCGCGATGTCGCCGATCTGGTGGGGGGTCAGATGGGGGCAGCCGAGGCTGACATAATCCACGGCCTGTCGCCGTCCGAGGGAAAGAAACGCGCGCGAGTCCTCGAGGTCGGCCCTGGTGATGGAAATGGCCTCGGCCTTGGCGCCGGGCGCGAGCGCGGCCTCCACGGTGGGGGCTTCCGGAGTGAGGCCCACGAAGTGGGCCATCTCCGCCCCGCTGGTGGTGGCCATGGAGGCCATGGCCGACTTGAACTTGTGGATGTCCGGCCGGGAAAAGCCGGGCGCGAACACCGGTATGGATCGCGGCGGTATTTTAAGGCCGGCCGCGTGGCCGAAGATATCCCAGTCGTGGACACTGTCGAGGTCGGCTTCGACGCGGAACAGATGGGTGCCCCGGCGCTTTTGGGGATCATGCAAGCCCCAATAGGGGGTCTTGCCGCACACCGCGGCCCAGAACCCGGCCTCGGGGCCGTCGGACTGGCCGCGGGCGCTCCAGAGGCTGTTCATCAACAGGACGGCGTGTGACTCGCTGGACACGTAATGTTCGCCGGGCAGGGGCACGAAGCCGGTCAGATAGGGGACGCAGGTGCCCACCAGGCGCACGCCCATGGCCGCGAAACGGGCCAGGTATTCGTCGTTGAGGCGGGCCTTGGCCCGGGCCCCGTCGCCGGCCAGGGCCCGCCAGTTGTTGGAGGAAAAGGGAAAGACGTCGGCCTGGCATCGGCAGGCCGGGGCCAGCCGGTCGAAGGTCAGGCTTTTGAGGCTGGCGAAGGACATCTCCGAGTGGACCGTGTCAAAGTCTTCGGAAGGAACGGCTTCCAGATACGGATGGGCGCCGCAGAAGAGGTGGGCCATGGTGACCTCACAGAGCCGCTCCGCCTCCACGGCCCGGCCGTATTCGGCCACTCTGGCCAGGGCTTCCCGTTTCAGTGGGCCGAACTGGCCGTCCAGCATCCGTTTTTCATCGGGGGTGAGATGCATATAAGCCTCCGCCGGGGGGGGATATCACCGTAACACGGCGAACGGGTCACCGCTGGTGACCGATGCTCATGTCCAGAGCGTTGAGGCCGATGATGTCGAGATCCTTTTCCAAAAAAATCTCCCGGCCCGTCAGGAATTCGTTGTAATACCGCACGTGCGCGTGGTAGTGCTTCGCGTCCCGCACCAGAAATCCGGTGGCCAGGGCGTGGCTCAAGGCCATGACCGCGGCGTAGGGGTCGATATAGGAGAGGTATTTCACCGGCACCGCGAAGTGCAGGTCGGAGACCTTGGCCAAAGGTGAAAAATTGGAGTCGCTGATGCCGACGACCAGGCCCCCGGCCTTTTTCAGTTCCTCCACGATGATCATGGACGCCCGAGGATAGCGCGGGAAACAATAGGCCACGGCCACCGACCCTTTCGGCAGGCTTTTGATGATATTGAAGCTGTGGTTGTTCAGTTCCCGCGCCAGAAAGACGTCTTTCTTGAGGGGGCTCATGAAGCAGGCCAGATATTCCGCCGGCATGGTATTATGGTCGGTGCCCACCACCACCAGGCGGGACGCCTTATGAATTTCCTCAATGGCGGCCGTGAAATCCGAATTCGCGACCCCGCGCTCCATTTCGTCCAGAATTTCCCGTTCCATGGCCACCACTTCGGAGAAAAGGCTTTTCCCTTTGGACGGCACATGCTTTTTCAACGACAGCTTCTGCTGCACCTCTTCCTTGATGGCCGCCTGAAATTGGGTATATCCGGAATACCCGCAGGCATAGGCCAGGCGGGTGACGGTGGCCTCGCTGACCCCGGCCCGCTGGGCCAGGGCGCGGGCGCCTAAAAAGGCCGCGTCCTGGCCGTTGGTTTCCAGATATCGGGCCAGCTTGGCCAGCTTGGGCGACAATTCGGTTTGGGGGGGCAGCGATTCCATTAGTTTGTTCATGCTCATGGGATACTTCCATAGGGGCGCCTCGATGGCGCCCGGTAAACGATTCTCTCGGCGCGCCCGGGGCGGGAGAGCGAAAAAACCGTTCGATTTATTTTGAATAAAAACCTTCAAAAAATATTAATGAAGAATTATATGCTTCATACTAGCTTCCTTCCTTCAGTTTGTCAAGCCCGTGTTTTATAGCTCCGGCGGCTGAACATATTCGTTCTCGGATGGCCGGGTCCCCGCGATTTCGGGCTTTGGCGAAATCACGGGTATGACGTATTTTGTTGCCGGAGTAATATTAACCCGGCAACTGACGACATCGGTTCTCGGATGATAAAGTCTAGTGATTTTGGGCTTTGCCGAAATCACGGGTACGACGTATTTTGTTGCCGGAGTAATAATTCCCCGGTCACCCCCGATCCCCTGAAACCAAGCCCGGGTTTCAGGGGATCAGGGGGGGGCCTTATCTAATAATTATTAATAGATTGTTTTACGATTTCTGATATTTGTCGCTAAATATACTGGCTGGCCGGAAAGACGCCTGTTGAGATTTTTTCAAAATGTT
>JAVBTP010000305.1:0-3797 GCA_031556115.1 Candidatus Adiutricaceae bacterium | reverse complement strand
ATCAGGCCCGCAGTCTGGAACTGTGCCAAATGGCCTGGTCCTGGGCGGAGCGGCTGCTAAAGCCGGGCGGGCATTTTCTCTTCAAGATATTCCAGAGCCATGAAGGCGACGAGTTCATCAAAACCCTGGCCCCTTTCTTTGAACGGGTGACCCGTCTCAAGCCCCGGGCCACCCGCAGCCAGAGTTTGGAGATATTCGTGCTCGGATATGCATTTAAAGCCTAAATCAGCAAATTGACCACTCGAGCCGCCGCGCAGGCCGCGCCGTAGCCGTTGTCGATGTTAAAAACCCCGATGCCCGGGGCGCAGCTGACCAGCATGCTGTTTAAGGCGGTCAGGCCTTCCTGGGCCTGGCCATAGCCCACCGAGGTCGGCACCGCGAAAATGGGTTTGGGCGTCAGTCCGCCCAAAACCGAGGCCAGGGCCGCGTCCAGCCCGGCCACCACGATGACCACCTGGTGGCGATTGACGTCTTCGAGGCGCGCGGCCAGACGCCAGAGGCCGGCCACGCCGTTGTCTTCATAGACGGTGTGTTCGATTCCCAGATATTCCAAGGTCCTGGCCGCCTCCCAGGTGACAAAGGCGTCGGCCGAACCGGCCGAGATGATGGCCACTCGGGCGCCGGTCCGCCTGGCCAGGGCGCGGCCAAAGGCGGTGCGGGAAACCGGGTGGTAATCGACGCCGCTTCGGACATCTTCCGGCAGAGCCTGAAAGGTCGCGGGTTCCAGACGGGTGAAGAGGACGGCCCGGTCTTGGGAAGAATTGAATTCCCGCAAGAGTTTTTCCAAAACGGAAATATGTTTGCCCTGGCAGAAAACCGCCTCAGGCAGTCCGATGCGGCCAGGACGGGCGTGGTCAAATAAGACACCGATATCAGTGGTCATGATCGACTCCATGGATAAAATCTGGACAAGTCTAGCACAGAGCGGTTTTCCTGACAACGGCACTCCTGAAAAGGGAGAATTGACAGCCGCCGTAATCCCCGGCCAGCCGAGAAAGCGTATAAATTGACCGATAAGTAATATTATGTAAACTAAAACCGGTGACGGGAGATTTCCCTTCCCATCTCTCCAGGTTATTCCCTGATCTTGCATTTCCCGTCCAATTTTGTAGAATGGCCTCAAGTGAATTTTTTGATCGTACAATTATAAGGAACCCATTTCATGTTTGATGTCGCCATTATCGGCCTGGGGCCGGCCGGTTCCACCCTGGCCCGGGTTTTGGATCCCGCTCTCAAAGTCGCGGCCATAGACCGCAAACGCCTCGACGGCCGCCACGGCGGTTTTCGCAAATCCTGCGGCGGCCTTTTGTCTCCCAGCGCCCAAAAAGAACTGGTGGAAGCCGGCCTGAACCTGCCTTCGCCAATTTTGGTCGACCCGCAAATCTTTGCCGTCAAGACCATGGACCTGAAATCGGGGCTGGTTCGTCATTACCAGCGCTGTTATCTGAACATCGACCGCCACCGGTTCGACCTGTGGCTGGCCTCCCTGATTCCCCCCGCCGTGGAAATATTCAGCCGCGCCGTCTGCCGTTCCATAGTCGACCTGGGCGATCATTTTGACGTCACGTTTTCCCAGGATCAACGCCTCTGGACTATTTCCGCCCGGCTGGTGGTGGGCGCCGACGGTTCCTCGTCCCTGGTCCGGCGGACCTTGGTCCCCACCCCCATTCGGCGCTATATCTGTATTCAGGAAACCTTTCCCGGCCGCCCCCGTGAGCCCTACGGCTGCTTTTTCGACGAGCGGATCACCGACTGTTATGGCTGGATCAACAATAAAGACGGCCGCCTCATTCTGGGCGCCGCTTTGCCTCTGGACAAGCACACCGGCGAGGAAACCTCCCGCGCCCGATTTGAGGCCCTCAAACAGCACCTCGCGCCCTTCGGCTACCGTTTTTACGGCGCGCCCCTGGCCACCGAGGCCGCCCAGGTCTCCCGGCCCTCCTCCCTCAGGCAGATTGTTTTAGGGCGGGACCGCGCTCTTTTAGTGGGCGAAGCGGCCGGTCTGGTCAGCCCCAGCTCTCTGGAAGGCATCAGCTACGCTCTGGCCAGCGCCGCCCGCCTGGGCCGGATTGTGAACCGGGATCCGGCCGATCCCTTGAAAGCCTACGCCCGCGCCGTGGCCCCTTTGCGCCGAAAAATACTGGCCAGACTCTGTAAATCTCCCTTTATGTACCAACCTTTCCTCAGGCGGATGGTCATGCGCAGCGGCTTGCGAAGTTTAGGGATAAACTCTTCAACTTGATGATATTTATATATAAATATTGTCAACGGCCCCTCCCCCTCGATATCCGCGCGATATCCGCGTTGTCAAACTGATCATTTTGGGATAGACTGCAAGGTATCGGAATTTTCCGAAATTTTTTGGAGGTGGTCCATCATGAGCAAGGATATCGAAAAAATCTTGGGGGCCGAGGCCAAGTCACTTTTGGAACACAAGTGCCAAACCGTCCCGGCCGACGCCCTGACTCTGCCCGGGCCGGATTTTGTCAGCCGCGTCCTGGCCGATTCCGACCGTCCCATCCCGGTTCTGCGTTCGCTCCAGACTCTGTATGATCACGGCCGTTTAGGGGGCAGCGGGTATCTGTCCATTTTGCCTGTGGATCAGGGTATCGAGCACTCGGCCGCCGCCTCTTTCGCTCCCAACCCCATCTATTTTGACCCCGAAAACATTGTCAGGCTGGCCATGGAGGCCGGGTGCAGCGCGGTGGCCAGCACGCTGGGCGCCTTGGGCATGGTGGCCCGCAAATATGCCCACCGTATCCCCTTCATTCTCAAAATCAATCATAACGAACTGCTGACCTATCCCAACCAGGCCGACCAGATCATGTTCGCCTCGGTGGAACAGGCCTGGAACATGGGCGCCGCGGCGGTGGGGGCGACCATTTATTTCGGCAGCGAGCAATCCGCTCGGCAGATCCAAGAAGTTTCCGAAGCTTTTGAAATGGCTCATGATCTGGGTATGGCCACAATTTTGTGGTGCTATTTGCGCAACCCGGCCTTCAAGACCAAAGAGGCCGATTACCACCTTTCGGCCGACCTCACCGGCCAGGCCAACCATCTGGGGGTGACCATCCAGGCCGACATCATCAAACAAAAGCTGCCGGAGAACAATGGCGGCTACCCCGCCTTGAACTTTGGCAAGACCTCCCCCCTGGTCTATAAAAAACTGACCACCGAGCACCCCATCGACCTGACCCGCTATCAGGTTTTGAACTGCCACGCCGGCCGGGCCGGGCTGATCAACTCCGGCGGCGCTTCCCAAGGGCAGGCCGATCTGGCTGAAGCGGTCAAGACGGCGGTCATCAATAAACGGGCCGGCGGCATGGGCCTGATCATGGGCCGCAAGGCATTCCAGCGCCCCATGAAGGAAGGGACGGCCCTCATCACCGCCGTTCAAGACGTCTATCTCGACAAAAAAATAACCATTGCCTGAGAACTCGTCGTAAAAATAATATTTATTATTTTTACGACGATCCCCCCCTATGAGCAATAGATATCGTTCAACGTCCAAGGCAGTTGGTTATTCACGCCTTTGCCGAGGACGATCTGATGGATGTCCAGGGCGCCTTGGCGCAACGACGAGGCCGCGCCTTTCAGGTACAGGGTCCACATCCGCATGAAACGGCGGCCGAAACGGCTTTCAATGGCCGTATACACCTCGGGTTCGGAAAAATTTTCAAACCAGATCTCCAAAGTGCGGACATAATGCCGCCTGAGACTTTCCAGGTGAAGCACGTTGAGGTCACAGTCAGGCAGGAGTCTGATCACTTCCCGTAAAGAGGGAATGTAGCCGCCAG
>JAVBTP010000306.1:0-3668 GCA_031556115.1 Candidatus Adiutricaceae bacterium | reverse complement strand
GGCCGGAGCGCGACGACCGCAAACTGTTTGAAATGCTGATTCTCGAAGGCTTTCAGGCCGGCCTGAGTTGGTCCGCCGTCCTGCGAAAACGGGAAAACCTGCGGGCCGCCTGCGACGGTTTCGACCCTGAAAAAATCGTGGCCTACGATGACCGCAAGCGGGCCGAGCTTCTGGCCGACCCCGGCCTGATCCGCAATCGGGCCAAGATCAGGGCCCTGACCGACAACGCCCGGGCGTTTTTGGCCACTCAGGGTGAATTCGGCGGTTTCCACCGCTACCTCTGGGCCTGGGTCGGCCACCGCCCGATAGTCAACCACTGGCGCGAGGCCGCGGAAGTGCCCGCGGCAACCGAGATCTCGGCCGCCCTCAGCCGGGATTTGAAAAAACGCGGTTTCAAGTTCGTGGGGCCGGTCATCTGCTACGCCTATATGCAGGCCGTCGGCCTGGTCAACGACCACCTGGCGGGCTGCCCCCAGCACCGGCTCCGCCAGGCGGGATACGATTCGGGGGACTCTTGACAGGGCCCATGTTTCGCGGGTAATATGCCCCAACCCACCATCACCGGCCCGAAATACCGATCGGGAATCGAATTGACGCGAAAACGGCCGTAATAAGGGATATTCGTATGACCAGTTCCTCCTCCTATAACCGACACTATCCCATCTCCTGGGACCAACTGCACCGCGACTCCCGCGCCCTGGCCTGGCGCCTGCTGGATCTCGGCCCCTTCAACCGCCTGGTGGTGATCACCAGGGGGGGCCTGGTCCCGGCGGCGGTGGTGGCCCGCGAGTTGGGCATCCACCTCATCGAGACCGTCTGCGTGGCCAGCTATGACTGGCAGAACCAGGGTTCGGCCAAGGTGCTGAAAGGGGTGGAAGGCGACGGCCGGGGCGACCTGATCATCGATGACCTGGTGGATACAGGCGCCACGGCCGTATTGGCGCGCTCCCTGCTGCCCGAGGCCCATTTCGCCACGGTGTACGCCAAACCGGCCGGCCGGCCCCACGTGGACACCTTCATCACCGAAGTCAGCCAGGATACCTGGATTCTCTTCCCTTGGGATTCCGAAGGCCAATATGTCAAGCCCCTGTCCGAGCGCCGCCCTGACAAGTGAGGCCGAGGCGGTCGCCCGCCATTGCTTTGGCCTGTCCGATCCGCGTTTGACGCCCTTGAGCGGCGGGCGGGTCAATGACAGTTTTTTGGCGGAAGCGGGCGGCGGCCGATTCGTCCTCCAGCGGCTGAACGATTTTTTTCTGGGCGCTCCGGCCCTGGGGGCCAACTGGCTGCGGGCCCACCAGGCCCTGGTCGAGCGGTCCGCCTCGCCCTTGTTTGTGCCGCCGATTTATCCCGACATGGATGGCCGCCTCCTCAGCCGCCTGGACGACCGCGGCGGTTTTTGGCGGCTGACCGGCTTTCTCGAAGGCGGTCCGGCCCCCAAAACGCCGAACAGCGCCCGGGAGGCGGCCCGGCTGCTGGGAACCGCGCACTCCCTGCTGAACACTCCCCGCCCCATTTTTCTGGAACCGCTGCCGGAAGGGGAATTCACCAACCAGCGCCTGACCCGGCCCGGCGACTTCGAAGAGCTGGTCGTCCAGTATCAGGGGCATCCCCGCCTGCCCGACCTGATCCCCACCCTGGAACGGGCGGCGGAAGCGGCCTGGAAGCTGCCGCTTTCCCCCGGTTTCCTCCAAGTCTTCAGCCACCACGAGGTGGTCATTCACGGCGACCCGAAGGCGGATAACTTTCTTTTCGCCGCCACCGGCCGCGCCGTGGCTCTCCTGGATTGGGACAGCGCCGGCCTGGGCCACGCCCTGGTGGATATCGCCGAAATGCTCCGCTCCTGGGGGCCGATCACCGGACCGGCCGGCGCGGCCGATCTTTCTTTTGACAACCTGGCGGCCGTGGCGGCCGGGTATGGCGAAACCGGCTTTCCGTTGGACCAGTCCGAGGTGGCTCTTTTGCCGCCGGTGACGCGCGGCCTGGCCTTGAACCTCTGCCGGCGCTACCTCACCGACGCCCTGGCCGAGGTGTACTTCAAGTGGGATCCTCGGGCCCACCCCTCCCTCTATCAGCAGAACCTGGCCAAGGCGCTTGGATTATTGGATTTTACCGAACATCTCTTTGACCGGGAAATGAGCCTCATCAATCGCATGATCGAGTCGTACCAGTCGGGGATATCGAAGCGGCCAGCCTGATTTCACCGCCAAAGAGGCCCCCGTTACCAAAGACGAATTATATATTTCATAATTTTAATAAGTTAAGAGTGGCGGCGGAAAAATGGCTTGCTATTTCTGAGCGGCGTACTTATAATTATCTCATATGCGAAACGGTGTTGTGGAATACGAAAAGACCCTTACGGGCATAAAAATATTCGCTGAATCTGGTAGCCGTGACCGTTTCACGGCCAGTTTGAAAGAGCGCTTCCCAGGCTGCCATGGTCGCCATTGTTAAATATCTAAAATTTTTGCTGATCGTCCTCCCGATAGGCCTGGGGGCCGGTTGCCTTGGGTTGGGCGCTCCGGAGGAAAAGCTGGAGACGACCAACTCGTTCACCGCCGTCCTGTCCGGCAATCCCGATTATCGTCTGCCGTCCAAAGTCACCTTGTGCGGGGAAACGCTCGATCTCAGCCGGCGCGCGGTCTACGAACGGCTGGAATATGAGTTTTTACGGGTCGTCAACCATCCGGGCCAGGTCGCCCTCTGGCAACGGCGGGCGGCCGTGTATTTTCCGGGCATTGAAGCCGAACTCCGCGCGGACGGACTGCCGGATGACTTGAAATATCTGGCGGTGGCGGAAAGCGACCTCCGGCCGTGGATATCCTCCCCGGCCGGCGCTTTGGGCCTGTGGCAGTTTATGCCGTCCACCGCCCGCTATTTCGGCCTGACCGTCAACCCTCGCCTGGACCAGCGCCAGCTGCCGGAACCGCTCTTGGCCGCGGCTAAAAACTATTTCAAATCCCTCAACGCCAAATTCGGCAGTTGGGCCCTGGCCCTGGCCGCCTACAACGCCGGCGACGGCCGGATCGCCAAGGCCGTGGCCGCCCAAAGCACCAGGGATTATTATGAACTGGACCTGCCCAGGGAAACCGAACGGTATGTCTATCGCATAGCGGCCATTAAGGTCGTCATGGAAAATGCGTCCCACTACGGCCTGACCGAGCCGGTGCCCACCGCGCGTTATCAGCCGGTGAAATACACGGAAAAGGCGATTACCGTCGCCCCCGGCAGCAACTGGGCCCAGATTGCCAAACAAATGGGCTGTGATTATAAAACCTTACGATCGCTCAACCCTCACATTCTGGAGCCGAGCCTATCCGGTGAATATGTTCTGCGAGTGCCGGCCGGGGGTTGATTAATTTTGGCTGATTATTTGCATATCCATCGATATGCAACGGGCGGACGCGGATCCGACCCGCCGCGACCCGGCTTTGGCCGGCCGGGCCCGCCCGTTCGAGGCGGAACTTTTGGTTTACGGTCTGAGCGCTTTCGAGTTCAGCCGAATTCTTGAGCGCGGGAACCTCCGGATGGAGGTGACCACCCCTTCCCGACCGGATTGAAAGATTTTGGAAGGGATATATCGATCGTTGATTGAAAGGTTTGATTTTCAGCCGAAATCATCGATGTCGAGGAGGTTACGAAATATCATGGCCACGGCGATTTCTCTGCCA
>JAVBTP010000227.1:0-6418 GCA_031556115.1 Candidatus Adiutricaceae bacterium | reverse complement strand
GTCCACCAGGGTCAGGGGGCTGGTGGGGCAGGCGGTGACCGTGTTGATGGGCTTGGCCTTGAGTTTTTCCTCGCCCATGACGGCCACGGCCATTTTGCGGGCCAGGTCGATGGTGTCCTGGTTGGTCAGGCCCATCCAGATGTGCTTGCTCGTGCAGGTCAGGGCGTCGTAAAAGTTGTGGGCCTGCTGGAGCGGCATGATCAAGTCGTTGGGGCATAAGGTTCGGGAGCCCACGTTGAGGCCCGGCAGGGCATCGACCACCGTATACACCTGGCGGGCGTCGGCCCGGACGCTGGAACGGTATTCCCTGGTCTTGAGATCGATGATCTTGACCTGTTCGCCGAAAGTGGAAAAGCCCACCCGGCCTTTTTCCAGATAAAAATCGTTTTCCGGGTTGCGGGCGCCGAGGATTATGGATTTCGGCGCGCTGGCCAGGGCGTCGCTGATGAGCCATTCCGGATAATACACCCGCCAGTGTTCGCCTTTTTTGACCACCCGGGCCCCGGCCGACGAGAGCCGTTCCGCCGCGCCCTGATGCTCCACAATCACCCCGGTGGTCCGCAAGAGCCGGCAGGCGGCGAAGTGGATGGTATCCAGGGTTTCCCGGCTGAAGAGATTCAGCCCCAGGCCGCAATGGGCCGCATAACCGCTTTTTTCCGTCAACATCTTGTACCCCTTTGGCTATAGAGCGCTTTTCAATGTAAAGGTCATGGGCCTTAAATGAAAAGCACCCGGATGTTTTGGCGTTTTGCTTTATTTTGTGGGTGACGTGCGGATCGCAAAACGCTCTCGTCATGATGGAGAAGGCGGGCCGGTCAGGCCTGCCCGGTGATTTCATTGTATCGGACCCGGGGCATAAAAATCCACCCCCGGCCGAGCCGACACCCGCCGTGATCCTCATATGGCGGTCCGCCCGGACGCCTCATGGCCACTCGTTATTGTATAGAAAAGCGTGATTCCTTGCCGGATAACCATAACAATAATCGTGCCAAGGGGTTATGGTTTCGCGGGGCTCCTGGTGGCCCGGCTATTGCGGGGTAATTTCAGGCGGTTATAATCCGGTTGTCAAATGATGGAGTTCGGGCGGTTAGAAAAGGGGCGTCGGCCGCCGCATACGGCGAGACAATTTGTCACACCGGCGAAACAGACTGTCTCCCAGCCGGCCCGAAACACGGGGCTGATACACTGTGGTGAGACGGCCCGCGACAGACCCGGCCGCGCCTGGGTGGCCGCGCCGGGCTGTTTCATGAAAATACCGCCGGTTTCAACGCCTCGGCGGCGGACGGGTACCTGGATATGGGGCCGGCGGGCCGGCCACGGCCATAATGAATTGCCGGCCGGAGCGCCGCCGCTTGCGTTGAAGCGGTCGATGATTTATACTATATAAAGGAAAGTTTCATAATCCGGCTACGGCCGGAAATCCCTTGGCTGAAAAGGCGGCTGTTGAGGGCCAGGGGATGGAATCCTCGCTTTTCCCCCACAATAAGACATTGAAATGCTGGATGAACTTTACTCCGCTCTCCTTCGGGGTCAGACCGGGGAAGGGTGGGCAACCGCAGCCGGGAAGCGCCTTGTTGAGGCCCGGCGTACAAAGGAGGTTCGGTATGCTGAAAATGTCAACCATCATTTGCGCCACTGACTTGTCTCTGGGTTCCAATCAGGCTCTGCCCCTGGCCGCCGCCCTGGCCCACGGCCTGGGGGCGAAATTAATCGTGGCTCACACCGTTGAACGGCCCATCGGCTCGGCCTACAGCGCCATGACCATCAGCGTCCCGAAAATGAAAGCCGAGACGGAGGCGCGTGTCCGCCCCATGGTGGAGGCGGCGCTGAAAGAGGCCCCGCCGGTGGATTGGGAGCTGAATATCACCATCGGCTTCCCGGCCCAGGAGATTTATTCCCTGGTTGAACACACGCGGGCGGATATGCTGGTGGCGGCCACCCGCAACAAGGAAGGGCTGGAGCGGCTCCTTCTGGGTTCCTTCACCCGCCGGCTGCTGCACAGCCTGAAGGCGCCGATTTTGGTGGTGCCGGGCGATACCTTCAAACCTCTGGCCAACAAGGAAAAACCGATAAAATCCATCCTGCTGGCCACGGATTTTTCCGAAAACGCCGGCCAGGCCGTGAATCTGGGACTAGGCCTGGCCGAGGCCCTTTCGGCCACGGCCCACCTGGTTACGGTTATGGCGCCCGACCAGTTGACCGAGCGCCCGGCGAGCGGCAAACTTGGCGAGCCCGCCACGGTAAATCAGGCTAAAGAGGATTTAGGGAGGAAACTCGAGGCTCTGGCGCCTTCCGGGGGCTCCCCCGACGTGGTGACGGCCGTGCTCACGGGCCGGCCCCACGAAGAGATAACGAAATACGCCCTTGACCGCCAGATCGACCTGATCATCATGGGGACGCGGGGGGCCGGCTTTGTGGAATACCTTTTGGTGGGTTCCACCACCGACCGGGTCGTCCGGATGGGGCGGGTGCCGGTTTTGGCTGTTCGGACGTAATTTTTTCCATGGCAAAAATCCGGTGATTTTTGCCAGAGCCAAAGGAGGTCGGTATGTTGAAAATGTCAACCATCGTCTGCGCCACCGATTTAACCTTGGATTCCAACCAGGCCCTGCCTCTGGCCGCCACTTTGGCCCATGGCCTGGGGGCGAAGCTGATCGTGGCCAACGTCATCGACGAGCGGATTTATTCGGCGTCCAGTCCCGCGGTGATCAATATCCCGAGGCTGAAAGCCGAGAGAGCGGACCATGCCCGTCCCATAGTGGAGACGGCGTTGAAAGAAGCGCCGCCGGTGGATTGGGAACTGGACATCGAGATCGGTCACCCGGCGCGGGAAATCCACCATTTGGTGGAGACCTCCCGGGCGGATCTGCTGGTGGCGGCCACCCATAACCGGGAAGGGTTGCAGCGGCTGCTCCTGGGTTCCTTCACCCGCCGGTTGCTGCACAGCATCGCGGCGCCGTTTCTGGTGGCGCCGGCCAACCCCTCTAAACCGTTGACCAGTAAAGACAACCCGATGCAATCCATTCTCCTGGCCACGGATTTTTCGGAAAACGGCGACAAGGCCGTGAAACTGGGCCTGAGCTTGGCCGAGGTTTTCGGGGCCACGGTTCATCTGGCCACGGTTATGGATATTTTCAAGCTGCAAGACATACCGTCGTACGACGGTTCGGTCAGCACCGCCGCGGCGGAACAGGCCCAAGAGGAGAGGCGGAAAAAACTCGAAACCCTGGCCTCCTCCGGCGGCTCCCTCAAAACCGTGACGGCCGTGCTCACGGGGGTGCCCCATGAAGCCCTGGTGACGTACGCCGTCGAAAACCGCATTGATCTGGTGTGCATGGGGACCCGGGGCAGCGGCCTGGTGGAACACCTGTTGGTGGGCTCCACCACCGACCGGGTCATCCGGATGGGGCAGGTGCCGGTGCTGACCGTCCGGGCGTAAGTCGGCCGCAAAATTATTTCATAATTTTGCGATGTGAGGGTCATCCGGATGAACCGGTGTTGGTGCTGACCGTCCGGGCGTAAAGGCATCCATTACCGCAAACAGGGTCCGTTTGGCGGGACGTTCAGATGAAACCGTACGCGACCGGGCCGGGCGGGGAACTCCCCGCCCGGCCCGGTCGCGTCGTCGGCGAGCTTGTGGCATAGCGGCGGCGGGCTGTTTTCGCCGCCTCGCCTGTCGCCGGCGTCGATCTTGTGGTATAGTGTCAGCGAGTCATTTTTCGCCGACCCAAGGAGAGCCGCCTTATGCCCACCCCCGCCCGGACGGGCCTGATCATCATGACCCTCGCGGCCATCAGTTTCAGTTGCACCGACATCGGGATCAAAGTGCTGGGGGAGAACCTCAGCCCATGGAAAATCGGCGCCGCGCGCGGTTTGGCTGGTATGATGGTGGCCGTGGCCATGGCCAAATTCCGCTTCCGCGCTTTTCTGGTGCCGCAGTGGCGCCGGCAGTTCATGCTGGGAGGCGCCTGCGCCCTGGGGTTCACGTGTCTCATTATTTCCCTTAAAATGCTGCCCCTGTCGGTGGCCATGCCCGTCAGCTACATTTTTCCGTCCCTGGGCGCTTTGATGTCGCCGTTCATCAATAATGAAAAGCCTTCCCGGGCCGACTGGGTGGCCATTGGCCTGGCCTTCGCGGCCGTGATCTGTTTTTCCCGCGGGGGGGCTGTTGACCAGGCGGAAAGCCGTTCGGTCGGCCTGGCGGTGGGCCTGGTGGGCGCCTTTTTCGTGGGGCTGATGACCAATCTGGCCCGGCGCAGCCGCGCCATGCCTTTGAGTGTCAATATTTTTTATCTCTACCTGGCCAATTTCGCCCTGTGTTTCCCGCTGGTGTTGATTTTGGACAGCCACATTATCCCGGCCTCCGTCGATTTGGCCAAACTGTTCCTGTTCATCATCCCCACCTCGATTGCCGGTTTTGGCCTGATGTTTCTGGGCTATCGGTATATGAGCGCCCATCGGGGAGGCATCATCCTGACCTTGGAGGTCGCCGTGGCCACGGTTTTCGGGCTGACGGTTCTGGATGAGCCGGTGACGGTTTTTGTGGTTATGGGTGGATTGTTGATCCTCGCCAGCGCGGTCATCATCGGCCGGGCCAAGGCCGAGTGAGGCGGGGCGGGGCCTGGCCAACACCGGCGCCGCGCTGAGGAATTTTGTGGAGTGCGGAGGATAATCGTGACCGGATCAAAAATCATCATCGCCTGTTCGGTCCTGAAGTTGGAATTCGAACGGATCATCGGCGACCGTCCCATTGAATTGCGCCTTTTGGAGCAAGGGCTCCATTCCACGCCCAAAATCATGCCCGAAAAGATCGCGGCCGAGGTGGCGGGGGCCGAAGCCCGACAGCCGGAGAGCATCGTTTTGGGGTATGGCCTGTGCTCCAAGGGGGTGGTGGGGGTCGGGGGCGCCGCGACGCCGCTGCTGATCCCGCGCTGCCACGACTGCATCGCCTTGCTGCTGGGCTCGGTGCGGCGCTATAACGAAATCTTCAGCAAACGGCCGGGCACCTACTACCTTTCCGCCGGGTGGGTGGCGGAAAACGACGATCCCCTGTCCTGCGTGGAGGTCAAATACGCCCCCCGCCTGGGCGAGAAAAAAGCCATGCGGGCCATGTCCCTGGAACTGGCCAACTACACCCACATCTGCTATGTGGATAACGGGCTGGGCGATCAGGAACGGCTCAAGGCCCGCGCCCAGGAGAACTGCCGGGCCTTCAGCAAGGAATACATGGAAATCAAAGGATCGCTCGAGTACCTGCGCAAACTGGTGGACGGCCCCGTGGACGAGGCGGAGATCATCACCCTGCCGCCGGGCCGGCAACTGCACGAGGATATGTTTTTTGAAACCCCCGGGCGGTGAGGTTGATTTTGCCGCTCTCAGGCCGGGAATGAATATGTTCGGCCGCCGGATCTATACGCCGGTTCACGGCGCCATAGAGTTCGGGGTTGAGGCGGCCGGTGGGGACCCGTCGTTCATCCGGCCAAAGCCGTTTGGTGAAAAGCGTCACACGTTTCCGAATTTACCCAGAACCCAGGCCACGGCCATGGTCACCCGCTGCACCGTGGGCAAATGCAAAAACTCGTCGGGGCCATGGGGGTTGGCCTGGGGGCCGAGGACGCCCGTGATCAGGAATGCGGCCTCGGGAAACATCGCCTGCAAAAGGCCCATCAGCGGGATGGACCCGCCTTCGGCCAGGGCCATGGTTTTTCGGCCGAAAAACAGCCGGGAGGCCTCGTCAAGGTCGCCGGCCAGCTTTTCAGCCTGCGGGGCGGCCCAGCCGTCGGCGTATTCGTTGACGGTGAATTCCACCTTGGCCTGATAGGGCGGATTTTTTTCCAGGGTTTCTCTGATGAACCTGGCCGCCCGGCCGCTGTCCAGGGTGGGGGGCAGCCGGAAGGAGAGCCCGGCCCGGACCTCGGGCCACATGACGTTGCCCGCGCCCCGGGTCGGGGGCAGGCCGTCGAAGCCGATCACCGTCAACTGGGTGCGCCAGCCCCGGTTCAGCAGCAGCGCCTCCGGATCGTCGGTCACCGGCCGCACCCCGTCCAGAAGCGGGAATTTTTCGGAAAAGCCATTTTTCAGCAGCGCGGCGACGCTCTTCGCCTCCCGTTTGGCCTGGTCGGGGATATCGACCTTGAGTTCATCAGGAAAAATCTCCCCCGTGTCCGGGTCTTCCAGCCGGGACAGGAGCCGCCGCAGGATTCGGAAACCGGAAGGAACCACCCCCGAGACGTCCCCCGAGTGGGCCCCCGCCTGAAGCGTGGCGACCTTCAGCCGGCCGTCCACCAGCCCGCGCAGGGAAGCGGTGGACCACAACTGGTCATAATTCACGGCGCCGCCGTCCAGGCCGACGATGAGGCGAACCTCGCCCAGCCGCTCCCTCAGTTTTCGCAAATAATGCTCCAGGTCGGGGCTGCCC
>JAVBTP010000007.1:0-8709 GCA_031556115.1 Candidatus Adiutricaceae bacterium | reverse complement strand
AACCAATTCCGGACGAAACATTAGCGCCCTGTACCTCTTAAAGTTACCGGGCGCTAACGACCCGCGACCAAGCGGGCCGCCGCCGCTGACCAAACGAAGCCTGGCGGCCGCGGCGTTTTCGCGGCGGTCGCGGCGTTTTCGCAGCCGCCGCTCGTTCCGAGGCCCACGCGGTTGCGTTGTTTGCGTACACAATCCAAGAATAAACGGAAAGGAGGGGCCGGGTGCGGATCCATCGCGCGCACAGACTCGCGTCGGGTGGGGATCCTGGCGGCCAGCAATGGCGTGGCGCGGGTATTGTTCGGAGGCCTGTTCGATTTTTGGGGGCGGCCTAAAACCATGATTCTCGCGAGCCTCATCGCCCTCGCCGCCGTCGTCCTGGCCTTTGGCGCGCTGAAATGGCAATCAGTTCCCCTCACCGCCTTGGTTTTCGTTCTGGCTGGTTTGGCCTACGGTTCTTTGCCGCCGATTCTTTCGGGGTCCATTTCAGGCGCTTACGGACACACACACTTTGCCATGAATTTCAGCCTGGCCAATACTCTGATGCATTTGCCGGCCTCTTTTTCCGCCACCGCGGGAGGCGCCCTCTTGCTGAAAACAGGCAGTTACAGCGCTCTGTTGCTGTTTTTGCTGGCCTGCGCGTGCGTGATGCTGGTTTTCTGTCTGCGGACGCGGGAAATGTAACGCCTCCTCACTCCCGTGAACATCCACCCCGGTGAAGGCAAAATGCCGGCGCTTACCCCGGGCGCTTTCCATACTTTCCAAGCAATGTTATGGTTATACCGGAGACCAGGGCGCACCGGGAGTCAGCCCGGGCCGCCTTGGCCGGTCTGAGGTGGGGACGCATGAAGTTGAATTTTCTTTTTCCAGGCAAGACCCGGGAGGCTT
Source organism: Candidatus Adiutricaceae bacterium (assembly GCA_031556115.1). Lineage (GTDB taxonomy): Bacteria > Desulfobacterota > Desulfarculia > Adiutricales > Adiutricaceae > Adiutrix. The sequence continues at coordinate 7,824 of JAVBTP010000007.1, read as the reverse complement.
TTCTGGCCGCGGGGATTGCCGATTATTTCTCTCGGTTAAAGCGTCTGGCCCCGGCCCGGGAATATATCCTCAAGGCGCCGACCGCCCCGCCGGGGGCCGGGCCGGCGGCCGAGGCCCTGGCCCGGGCCCGGGAGACCACCCTGATTCTGGAGCGTTGCGGGGCGGGGGAGTACCTGATTGTTTTGGACGTCATGGGTGAACTGATGTCCTCCACCGACCTGGCGGCCAAATTCGAGTCGCTGCAAATGACCGGCACCAAGGCGGTCAACCTGGCGGTCGGCGGTCCCTGGGGCGTGGACGGGAGCCTTCTGGACCGGGCCAACCTGCGCCTGAGCCTGAGCCCCATGACGTTCACTCACGAACTGGCCAGATTGATCCTCATGGAACAGGTTTATCGGGCGTACGCCATTTTGAACCATCTTCCCTACCACAAATAACGGAGCGGCTCCTATGACCGGTCTGGGGCGTCAAAGCAAGGACGGCAAGACGCGGCTGATGAAAGCCGGCCTGGCCGCCCTTTTTCTCGCCTCATGGTCGGGCCTGACCGTCCTTTTGGTCCTGACCCTGAACCACCTGCGGCCGGCCTGGGCTCTGGGCGACCCGGCCAGCCTCACCGCCGGGCTGCTGCTCGCCCCCATGGCCCTGTATCTGGTCCAGGGGGTCTGGTACGTGCCCCGCCGGCCGGCCGGGCGGGCGACCTTCATCCGGCCCCGGCTGTTCCGGTCTCCGCTGGCTGGCCTGCTCTGGCCCTCGGCCAGGGATCTGGAAACCGGGCCGTCCCTGGCGGTCGTCAGCCCTCCGGAGGAACGGGAAATCCTCCTGACCGAAGCCGCCGCCCGTCTGGCCGGCTTCACCCTCATCCCCCGCCTGTCCCGGCTGCTGGACAGCCGCAGCCCCCTCGATCTTCTCCTCTATGACCGGGCGGCCAAGGCGCCGGCCGTATTGGCCTGGCCGGCCCGGCTGATCTATCTGATTATGGGCCCGGCCCGGCAGTTTCTGCGTCTGTGGGGCTATGTTTTTTTTCGCGCCTGGGCGGCCTGGGACGATCCGGGCCCGGTGGACGACCTGACCGATTATCGGCGGCGGGTGGCCTTTGATCTGGAGTGCCGGGCGGCCACCCTGTTCCCGGCCGGGGAGGGCCGGCCCGGGGGGGCGACCGAGGCCGACCTGGCCCGCATTCTGGCCGCTTTGCGGCGGGGGTACAACCAGGATGACGATGGCCGCGCTTTCGCCCCGGTTACCGACTCCCGGCCGGACGGGCCCCCGGCGGCCGACCAGGGCGGATCCCTCTATGCCGAGCCGTATCTGGCGCCGCGCTATTATGGCGTGTATCTGGATCTGCCGGTCACCCTGGCCGCCCGTACGGTGGATGATCTTTATGATCAGGGCGGGGAAGATCCCCCGGCTATTTTCCACCCGCCTGAGCTGGGGCGGGAAGTGGTTCAGGCGGCTCTTCTGGCCGCTGAACGGCGCCGGCTGAAAGCGCTTTTGGACAGTCGCCGGGTGGAGGGTCTGATGTGGCTGGACGGGCGGCCGGTTCCCACCTGGCGGGTGGAATCCGCCATCTTTGACCTGGAGGATCAAATCGCTTATTGGCGAAAACGGGTGGCCGCCCATCACCGCCGTTGCCGCAGCTCCCATCTGGCCGCGGCCAGGCGCCGGGGCCACGGCTGGGCCGAGGCTTTGCGCGGCTTGGCGGGGTTGGTGCATTTCGCCGAGCATGGGCATCGGTCGCTGAGCCTGGCCGCCGAGGATTTCGTCCAGGCCCACGACCTGGAGAGCGCCGCCGCCGGGCTCTTCACCGTGATTCGGGATTTGGGGGATCGCCTGACCCACCTGGATCTGCCGCCGGAGTTGGAGGTGCGAGACCGGACGGTGGCTCAGGCCTCGAGTTTGGCGGCTCCCGCGGGGTTCAACCTCGAGCGGTGGCTGGAGACCTGGCCGCCGGTGGCGCAAGGGCTTTTCCGTATTCTGGAGGCTTTGAAAAGCAAAGCCCTGGCCGCTCTTTTAGCCGCCGAGGACGAGTTGGACCGGCTCGACGCGGAAGGCGCGGCCGACACGCCCCTGGCGCCCCGAATGCCCGAGCCGGGGCCCGGGTATTCCATCCCTCCCCGTTTCCCGGTCGCTCCGGATACAGTGTATTCTCCGGCCGAACGGCTCAGGGCGGGTTTCGGCCGCACCGCTCTGGCCCTGCTGATGCTGGCTCTTTTGTGTTGGCAGGGGCAGAGTTTGGGGTTGAGCCGGCTGACCGCGTACAATGGGCTGGGGCGGGAAGTGGTGGTGACGGTGGATGGGCGGCCTGTATCCCTGAAGCCTTTCGGCCATGGTCTTTGGCGCCTTCAACCCGGCCGGGTCTGCCACGTTCTGGCCACCGCCGACGGCCGGCCCATCGAAAATTTCAGCCAGGAACTGGCCCCGCTTCCCGGCGCGGAGATCTATAACGTGGCCGGGGCCGCCCCGTTGATGGAGTGGCGCAGTCCGAACCCCAAGGCCGGACCCGACGTCGCCGACGGCCGCTTTTTGGGGCATCCCCGCTGGCTGACCACCCGGGCCACGGTTCTTTTTCGGGATCCCTCGCCGAAAGGGGAGGAGTGGGTGCTCTCCGGTTACGGAGACCTCCCCCCGGCGGAAATATTGGCCGCCTTTACCGAGGAGCGGGACCGTCTGGACCTGATTTATCTCCATGCCCGCTGGGATTCGCCCCTCAGCCCCTGGTTTCGGGATTGGCAGGCCCTGGTGCCCGCGGAGGAGGCCGCCCAAATACTCCTCGAGCGGGTGACGGCGGAGCCCGACTTTTTGGATCGCTGTGTGCGCTGGTTCGAGGGAACCTCGGATCCGGGTGCGGGCGGGTCGGCCGTTCAATGACGCCCGGCCACTGGCCAGCGCGCGGAGAGGCCGCGGTGGGCCGCTCCCCCAAGGCCACGGCGGGTTACGCCTTGATGAATTCGGGGGGCACGGTGTCGGCCAGCCAGATTTTTTCATCCGCCTGATAGAACCGGTGGCCTGCCGACCAGGCCAGGCGGGCGGAAATGGTGAGCACCACCGGGTCCGCGTCCCGCCTCAGCCCCACTTCCCCGGCCGTTTTCCGATCCCGCGACAGGTGGACGTATTGCCGGCTCTTGGGCAGAAGACCGTTTTTCAGAATACCCGCCAAAAATCGATGGCTGGTGCCGTGGTACAAAATTTCCGGCGGCTCGGTCGGGGTCCTTTCCACTTTTCGCTCCAGGCTGTGGCCATAGGCGGCCCTGATTTTATCCCCCGCCATTTCATGCCGCCGTTTGTCGGAATGGGCCATGATCCGGTCCAGATCGGCCTGGGCGACATTTTTGAACGGGGAGCGGGTGTTGATGGCCGCCAAGAGTTTTTCGGTCTCGACCCAGCCGTCCGGGTCCAGTTCCAGGCCGTATTCGCCAGGGGCGTGCCGGAGAATATAGGACACCAGTTGGCTCAGTTTGACATGGTAATCCGCGCTCATCGTTCATCCCCTTTTCGAAGAACCAACCAGCCGGTCCCCGCGCCCGCCGCTCTGCGGGACGCAACCCGAGGAGGTTTCCATGATTCGTCACATCCAACAGGTGGTGGTCGGTCGGGCCACCGAGGACGGCGCCGGCGTCAAATTGACGCGGGTGCTGGGCCACAACACGGTCGACGATTTCGACCCTTTTCTGATGCTGGACGCCTTTGATTCCACCGATCCCGATGACTACATCCGGGGTTTTCCGTGGCATCCCCACCGGGGCCTCGAAACCGTCACCTATCTGGTGGAGGGCCTTATCGACCACGGCGACAGTCTGGGCCATCGCGGCCGCATCGGGAGCGGCGAATGCCAGTGGATGACCGCCGGCAGCGGCATCATCCATCAGGAGATGCCCCAGCCTTCCCCCCGGCTGCGGGGCCTGCAGTTCTGGCTGAACCTGCCCCGGAGTCAAAAAATGACCAATCCCAAATACCACGACGCCACCCGCGATCTGGTGCCGGCGGTGGCGGACGGCGGGGCCACGGTGCGGGTCATTGCCGGCGATTATCAGGGAACCGCCGGCGCCCTCACGGCCGAACACGTCAAAGCCACCTTCATCGACGTGGCCCTGGTCCGGGGCGCGGCCTGGGCCTGGACGGCCGACCCCGAAGCCACCATCTACCTCTACATCATGGAAGGCGAGGGCGAATTCGACCCGGTCTCCGGCCCGGTGCCCGCCAAACGCGCCGTCCTGTTCGGCCCCGGCGACCGGATCGAGGTCAGGGCCGGGGAGGGCGGGGTCCGTTTCGTTCTCTGCCAGGCCCGGCCTTTGAAGGAACCCGTGGCCTGGGGCGGCCCCATTGTCATGAACACCCGGCCGGAACTGGACCGGGCTTTCGAGGAACTGGACCAGGGTACCTTTGTCAAAAGCCATCGCCTAATCGACAAAATACACTAAAAGCGGCTGGCCCGGGCCGAAAAAATCCGATGTGGCCATGAAAAAATTCCGACCCGCCCGGCGGGTCGGAATTTTTTCCGGGACAAACGGGGCGCCGCCTTTGGAGACCCCGGAAAACCGTTATTTTTCAGAGGATCCCTGGAAAAAATGATAAAAATACAGGCCGCCGGACCAGTAGGTGATGCCTAGGGCCACATAGAGAATGACCGTCCCCACCACCGCCGTGTCGGCCCAGAGCACGGGGTAATGCCACAACAGGCAAATCAGGGCGATGTTCTGAGCCAGGGTCTTTTGCTTGCCCGAATCCGAGGCGCTGATGACCAGGCCGCGCTCGGCGGCAATGGCCCTGAGGCCGGTGACGGCTATTTCCCGCGCGATGATCAAAAAGGCCATCCAGGCCTGGACCCGGCCCAGGTGGACGAGCATGATGAGGGCCGAGGAGACGAGGAGTTTATCGGCCAGAGGGTCGAGGAATTTGCCCAACGTGCTGACCAGATTGTACTTGCGGGCCAGGTAGCCGTCCAGCAGGTCCGTCAGGGCGGCCAGGAGGAAGACGGTCCCGGTGATCATGGAGACCCAAAAGCCGCCCCCCGGATCGAGAGTCAGAAAAACGACGATGACCGGGATGGCCAGAAGGCGACCCAGAGTGATGAAGTTGGGCGTCTGCGGGTGGCTGATGATCTTTTTCCAGTTCATGGCGCCTCTATCCGGGTATTGTTTGGGCGCGGCTGCCGTTCGCCGCTCATCGTAACGAAGTCCGCATTGTTGACCCGCCGGCTGACGAATCTGTATGATCAGCCTTTGTTGGCCACTTTGGCATGGTCGGCCAGAAAGGCGGCCACCCCTTTGTCGGTCAGGGGGTGATTGGCCAGCTGCCGAATGACGGCAAAGGGGATGGTGGCGATGTCGGCGCCCAGAAGAGCGCTTTTCAAAACGTGCTGGGGCGTGCGGATGCTGGCCACAATGATTTCGGCTTCAAAGCCGTAATTGCCAAAGATGGTCACGATCTCTTCCACCAGGTCCATGCCGTCGTGCCCCACGTCATCGAGGCGGCCGACGAAGGGGCTGACATAGGCGGCCCCGGCCTTGGCCGCGAGCAAGGCCTGAAGGGGTGAAAAGACCAGGGTCTGATTAACCTCGATGGCCTCCTTGGCCAAAGCCGCGGTGGCCGCCAGGCCATCCATGGTCAGGGGCAGCTTGACCACCACGTTGGGGGCCAGGGCGGCCAGGTGGCGCCCTTCGGCGATCATGCCTGCGGTGTCGGTGGCCAGCACTTCGGCGCTGACCGGTCCGGGGGTCAGGCCGCAGATGGCCTTGATATGTTCATCCTGCTGACCGACGCCTTCTTTGGCCATCAGGCTGGGGTTGGTGGTGACTCCGTCGAGGAAACCGAAGGAAGCGGCCTTTTTGATTTCATCGAGGTTGGCCGTGTCGATAAAGAATTTCATTGTTCACCTGTTCGCGCGCAAAAACTGGTCGCGGTTATCGTGGTTGAGGAAATAGAGCGTTTCGCCGCCCCGGACAATGCTGACGGCCTCGCTTTTGGGAAAATAGACCCCGGTCAAGGCGTCGCGAACCAGGTCCTGGGCGTCGCCGTCGCGTCGCCCGCCCCGGCCGTAGCCGCGGACCACCCAAAAGATAAGGCCGAATAAAAGAGCGATAAGAAAAAGATTAAGCACGAGTCTGCCCATCCAGCTTTTTCAACCCCTGGCCTTCCGTCGGCAAGTCGGCCAGCAATTCCGCCGCCGTACGCCCGAGAAGAGGATGATGCCAGCCGGGATTCACTTCGGCCAGAGGCCCCAAAACGAAAAGGCGCTGATGCATCCGGGGGTGGGGCACGACGAGATCCGGGGGCGCCTCCACCACCAGGTCGCCCTGGGCCAGGAAATCCAGATCAATGACCCGCGGCCCGTACCGTTCCAGCCTCCGCCGCCCCAAGGCCGCCTCGACGGCCAGAAGCCGGTCCAGAAGCGCCCTCGGGGTCAGGCGGCTGTCGAAAAAAGCCACCGCGTTGTGGTACCAGTTCTGGTCCTGAGGGCCGCCCTGAGGTTCGGTCAGGTACAGCGAGGAGGCGGCCAGGAGCCGCAGGCCGGGCGTCTCCGCCAGGCGGCGCAAAGCCTCCCGGATCATCTCCGCCGGTTCGGCCAGATTGGCCCCCAGGCCGATGACGGCGGCCCGGCTCAGTTCATCGGCGGTGGCGGTCATAAAAATTTCAACCCGGCCAGACGGCCGGCGGCTTCCCGCAGCCGTTCCGCCTCCCGCACCAGGGCGAAGCGGGCGTATCCCTCGCCGGACGGGCCGAAGCCGTTGCCCGGCGTGGCCACGATGCCGGCCTCATAGAGCAGTCTGGTCGCGAAATCGGCGGATTTCAGGCCCGCCGGCAGCCGCGCCCAGACGTAAAACGTGGCTGAACTGGGGAAAACCGTGAGGCCGGCCGCCGAAAGCCCCCGGGTCAGAATCGCCCGCCGTTCCTGATAGAGCCGGCCCAGAGCCCGCACCGGCTCCTGGTCGCCGTCCAGGGCGGCCACTCCGGCCCACTGCACGGCTTGAAACACTCCGGAGTCGATATTGGTTTTGACCAGGCCCAGCCCCCGGATCAGGCTCTCGGCTCCGGCGGCCCAGCCGATGCGCCAGCCGGTCATGTTATATGTTTTCGACAGGGAGTGGAATTCGATGGCCACTTCTCGGGCGCCGGGCACCTCCAGAATGCTTGGATGCGGTTGGCCGTCAAAGGTCATCTCCGAATAGGCGGCGTCCGAAGCCACGATGAGGCGGTGCTTTCGGGCCCAGGCCACCAGCCCGGCGTAAAACTCGCGATCGGCGGTGGCGCCCGTGGGGTTGTTGGGATAATTGACCCAGATCATCCTGGCCTTGGAGAGAATGCCTTGGTCCACCGCGTGATAGTCGGGCAAAAAACCGTTCTTTTCCAACAGAGGCAGGAAATGGGGCGTTCCGCCGCAAAAAAGGGCGCCGCTGTTATAGACCGGATACGCCGGTTCGGGCACCAACACCACGTCGCCCGGATTGATGAAAGCCAGGGGGAAATGGGCAATGCCCTCCTTGGAGCCGATCAGGGAGCAAATTTCAGCGACCGGATTCAGGGTCACGCCGTGGCGGCGTTGATACCAGGCGGCCACCGACTCCCGGAAGGCGTTCAGGCCTGAATACACGGGGTAGAGATGATTGGCCGGATCTTCAGCCGCGCGTTGCAGGGCGGCGACGATGTGGGCGGGGGTGGGCTGGTCGGGGTCGCCCACCCCCAGATCGATAATGTCCACTCCTCGGGCGCGGACTTCGTCGCGCGCCCGGTCGAGCTCTCCGAACAGGTACGGCGGCAAGGACCGTACCCTTTGGGATACCTCAAAAGCCATGAAAATCCTTTCCCTCGATTGGGCCGCCGGGCGGCTTT
>JAVBTP010000310.1:0-7634 GCA_031556115.1 Candidatus Adiutricaceae bacterium | reverse complement strand
CAAAGCCCGAAATCACCGGGACTTGGTCGGCCGAGAATGAATATATTCAGCCACCGGATCTATACCATTAGGGACCCGGGTTTCCGAACTGAAAGGTAAAAAAGTCGGCCTGTTGCCGTATACATGAAAGACGCTTATCTTGCCGTTTAAATTTTTGCGGTTTACATGGGTAAGAAAAGGAACTAGACTAAAGCCACAGTCAGGCGTCAGCCGATAAAATAAAAGGTTTTATGGTACATTGAATCCTTGGCCGGGAGGCGCGAGAGAGAGGAGGATCATTCATGCGACAGAAATTTGCCGACCGCATGGCCCAGGTTAAACCCAGCGCCATGGGCGATATGATGAGGGCCGCTTCCCGGTCGGATATCATCTCCTTTGGCGGAGGTTTTCCCGACCCGGCCCTGTTTCCCATCGAGCCGTTCCAAAAGATTTATCAGCGGGTTCTGGCGGAAAACGGCCAATTGGCCCTGCAATACACCAGCGGCGACGGCCTGCCGGCTCTGCGCGATAAATTGGCGAAACGGATGGCCGGCGTGGGCATCGGGTGCGGCCGGGAGGGGTTGATCATCACCCAGGGGGGGCAGCAGGGCATGGATCTGGTGGCCAAGCTTTTGCTGAACAAGGGCGATGTGGTGGTGGTGGAAAATCCCACCTTCCTGGGCGCCCTGATGGCTTTCGACCCCTATGAACCGCGCTACGCTCCGGTGGCCATGGACGAGGGCGGCATGATCATGGCGGATCTGGAGCGGGTGCTGAAAGCCAACCCCGGGGCCAAAATCATCTATACCGTGCCTGAGTTCCAGAACCCCACCGGGGTCAGCCTCGACCTCGAGCGCCGCCGGCGCCTGATCGAATTGGCCAACGAACATGACGTCCTGGTGCTGGAGGACAGCCCCTACCGGGAAATCCGGTATGACGGGGAGCCGGTGCCGCCGATCATGAGTCTCGACACCGAGGGACGGGTGATCCACCTGGGCAGCTTTTCCAAAGTGCTCTCGCCGGGCCTGCGCCTGGGCTGGGCCGTGGCGCCCGAAGAGGTGATCGTCCGGCTCCGGGAGTTGAAGCTGGCCGCCGACACCCACTGCTCCACCATCAACATGTACGTCGTCAACCGGTATCTTGAGGAATACGACCTTGACGCCCACATCGCCCGCCTGCGTTCGTCCTATCGGGCCAAAAAGAACCTGATGCTCCGGGTCATGGCCGAGACGTTCCCCCCGGGCATCGGGCGTACCGACCCCGCCGGCGGCCTGTTCACCTGGCTGACCTTCCCCCGGGGGGGCGACGCGGCGGCCATGCTGCGGGACCGGATGCTGCCCGAGGCCAAGGTCACCTATGCGCCGGGCGACGGTTTTTTCGCCGTCCAGCCCGAGGCAAACCACTGCCGGGTGAATTATTCCTGCATGAGTGACGAGAAGATCGTGGCCGGGACCAGGGCCATGGGGCATATCCTTCATGATTATTTCGCTTGATTTCCCGAACACGCGTTGCCGACCAAGGCTTTTCAGCCGGCCAGGGTAAAATAGGGATTGACAGCCGCCGCCGATGGCGTTATGATCAAGTGAAATGAAATCGGTTACATTGAAATGAAAACAGAGGGAACAAGTTTTCCCTTGTCAGGAGATGAAAGCGGAGGGAAAATTTTTTTCCCTCGCTATGTAACCGGTTACATGCCGTAACCCCATCATCGTCACTTTAACCGTTCATCATAACCGGCCGAGAATCGAAGCCCTCCGAAATTTCGTGGGGATTCCCGGAGGCCAAGGAGTTCAGCATGACCAGGCGATTTAAGGATGAAACTCTCTGTCTGATCGGCGGGTATGAAAAAGAAACGCAGTTGAAACATCAGTGTTTCGCCCCGCCTCTGTATCAGACCGTCACCTATCCGCTGCCCAGCGGGGAAAAGGCCCACGCCTTTTTCGACGACAACGACCCCTATACACAGTTTATTTATTCGCGGCGCCATAATCCCACCACCGACTTTTTGGAAAAACGCCTGACGCTTCTGGAAGGGGCCGCCGACACCCTGTGCTCTTCCTCGGGCATGGGGGCCATCCACCTGATCAGCACTTTTTTTCTGGATCGGAGCGGGGCCGAGTGTGTCTGGTCCAACCGTGTTTATTCCCGCAGTTTTGAGACCTTTGCCCGAGCCCTGCCGGCCTATGGGGTGGCCTGCCATATGGTCGAGGAGCCCACCGATCTCAACCAATGGGACGCCAAGCTGAAAAAGGGCGTAAAAATGGCCTTTTTGGAGTCGCCCACCAACCCTGGCCTGCTGGTTCTGGATATTAAAAAAATCGCCGAAATCTGCCGTGACCGGGGCGTCCATCTGGTGGTGGACAACACCCTGGCCACCCCCGTGGCCACCAAGCCCGTCGAACTGGGGGCGAGCGTTTCCGTCGAGTCCACCAGCAAATACATATCCGGAAACGGCACCGTTCTGGGCGGTTCGGCCTCGGTGGCCCGGGCCGAGTGGATAGAAGCCATGCGGCGCAGCAATAACGCCAACTACGGGGCGTCCCCTTCGCCCTTCAACAGCTGGCTGTGCCTCATGGGCCTGGAGACCCTGAGCCTCCGCATGGCCCGGCACACGGAAAACGCCCTGGCCGTGGCCCGCTTTCTGGCCGGACACCCCAAGGTGGCCCAGGTGAACTACCCTGGCCTGGAGGAGCATCCCCAGCACGAACTGGCCAAGGCGCAGATGCGCGGCGTGTACGGCGGGCTGTTGAGCTTTTGCCTGAAAGACCAATCCTGGTCCCGGGTCTTCGCCTTCCTCAACGCCCTGAAGCTGGTGGTCCTGGCCATTCACGAGAGCGCCGCCCGCAGCATCGTCACCCACCCGGCCAGCACCAACTTCTTCAACATGTCCAAGGAGGAACTGGAACGGGCGGGCGTGCCCCGGGGGCTCATCCGCCTCTCGGTGGGGCTGGAGAGCCTCGATGACCTGCTGGAAGACCTGGAAGAGGCCCTGCGCCACGCGTAGATTTTCACACTCGACGGCTTTTTTATGAGGGCCGTTTGACCTTGACCTGAGTACCGTCACCCCAATCACGTACCCGGAGGACCGCGATGACCGCCAAACTCAACGACGACTTTTACCTGAAGATAAAACCTTCGTTCACCTTCCTCACCGACGAGCAATGCCTGCGCATCCACGAGGCCTCTCTGGAAATTCTGGAATCGGTGGGCGCGGAGTTCAACTCCCCCGAAGCCATGGGCCTTTTGGAAGACGCCGGCTGCCGGGTGGTGGGCCCCAATCGGGTGACCTTTCCCAGCTGGGTGGTGGAGGCGGCCGTGGCCTCGACGCCCAAGCGGGTCATTATGGGCAACCGCAAGGGCGAGCGGGTGATGAAGCTCCAGTTCGACAACAACTACTACGGCCCCGGCTCGGAGACCCCCTTCACCCTCGACGTCCGCACCGGCCAGCGCCGTCCGGCCGTGCTGGCGGACGTGGAAAACGCGGCCAAGGTGGTGGAGGCCCTGCCGGACATCGACTTTTGCATGTCCTTCGCCCTGGCCGGGGACGTCCCCAAGCGCCACGAGGATATCCACCACATGCGGGCCATGCTCCTGAACACCGTCAAGCCTTTGCTCTTCACCAGCTGGGACTGTGACGGCAACAAGGCCATTTACGACATCTGCTGCCTGGCCGCCGGCGGTGAGGAGGCCTTCCGGGCCAACCCCTTCATCCTCCAGTATGTGGAGCCCATCACCCCCCTGGTCAACCCTCGGGAGTCGCTGGACAAGCTCATGTTCTGCGCCCGCAACGGCATTCCCATGATGTACGCCCCGGCCGGCACCCTGGGGGGCACCACCCCGGTGACTTTTGCCGGCGGCTTTGCCGTGACCAACGCCGAGAACCTCATGGGCATCACCTTGATGCAGGCCGTGAGGAAAGGCGCCCACTTCGTCTACGGCGGTGGCCCGGGGCTTCTCCATCCCCGTCACGGGACCTTCAACTACGGCCCGCCCGAAGGGTTCACCACCCGCATGATCCGTCGCCAACTGGCCAAGTGGTACGGTTTTCCCGATTTCAACGCCGCCGCCTGCTCCGACGCCAAGCGGGTGGACCAGCAGGCCGCCTTTGAGGCCGGCATCGGCCTTTTCGTCACCACCCTCATCGGCGCCAACGTGGTCCACGACGTGGGCTACCTCGACTCGGGCCTGACCTCCTCCCTCGACTTTCTGGCCCTGGCCGGCGAGATGATCCCCCTGGTGCGCCGGGCCCTGACCAGCCCCGAGGTTTCCACGGAGCATCTGGCCATGGAGGTCATCAAGGCGGTGGGCATCGGCGGCAACTATTTGGCCAACAAGCACACGGTCAGGCACTTCCGTGAAGAGATCCAACTGAGCGATTTTTGGGAACGGGGCACCCACGACGCCTGGGAGCGGGCCGGGTCCAAAAATTCGTTCGACAAGATCAATGAAAAGGTCCGGGCCATCCTGGACGGCCCCCGCCAGGTCGAGGAACTGCCGGCCAAGGTGGTGGAGGACATCGACCGCGTGGTGGCCGATCTGGACGCCAAGCGGCACAGAGATAATCGCAGTTCCTGATCGGCCGCCGGCCCTGGCCGATATTCGGAGCCGCGGCGCCGGCCGGCGTCTGATCGCCAAAATCATGGGCAAATTTTGGCGGTCAGACGCCATGTCGCCGGCCAATTTTTTGAGGTGAGGCCATGGCCAAGCGTATTTTCAGCCGACTCGGCTATCTTCTGGTCAGCATGCTGATCATGTCCCTGTTGATTTTTATCCTGGTGGAACTGATGCCGGGCGATGTGGCCACGGTCATGCTGGGCGACGCGGCCACTCCGGAGGCGGTGGCCGCCCTGCGGGACAGCCTGGGGTTGAACCAGCCATCCCACCTCCGCTTCCTTTCCTGGCTGGGGCACATTCTCAGCGGCGATCTGGGCCAGTCGATGTACATGAAGGGTGTGGACATCGCCCCCCTGGTGGGGCAAAAGGCCCTTAACTCGGCGGTGCTGGCCGTGCTGGCCACGGTCATTTATGTCCCTCTGGGGCTTTTCTGCGGCGCCGTCTCCGGCCTCTACGAAGGCCGCTGGCCGGACCATCTGCTGTCCACCGTCGGCATCCTGGGCCTGGCCCTGCCGACCTTCGTGGTGGGCGTTCTGCTGATGACCCTCTTTTCCGTCACCCTGGGCTGGCTCCCCATGACCAGCAACATCCCCATCGGCAAGACCGTTTGGCAGTCCCTCGACCGCCTGATCCTGCCGGCGCTGAGCGTCACCTTCGTCATGCTGGGCTATCTGTTGCGCATGGTGCGGGCCAGCATGATCACGGTGATGAATTCCAGCTACGTCCGGGCCGCCGTCTTGAAGGGCCTGCCGTATTGGTATGTGGTGTGCCGCCACGCCCTCGGCAACGCCCTGCTGCCCGGGGTCACCGTGGTGGGCATGAACGTGGGCTGGATGCTCGGCGGCCTGGTGGTGGTGGAAACCCTCTTCGGCTTCCCCGGCCTGGGTTTCCTGACCGTGACGGCCGTGACCACCCGTGACGTGCCTTTGATCGAAATCTGCGTTCTGGTCATCACCCTGGTCTATCTGGTTTCCAACATGCTGGTGGATGCGGCTTACGTCTGGCTCAATCCCCGCCTGAGACACAGATGATTCGAAAATTGATCGAGCCCCGGTTCCCTGAAGACCGTTTTCCGCGAGGGCCTTATGTGGCGCCATTTTTGGAATAAACTGAAAAAATCCCCGTCCGGCTTGATCGGCGGCGGCCTGATCCTCTTCTGGTTGATCGTGGCCGCGGCCTCTCCGGCGCCGTATTCCTTTACCGCCATATCCATCGAGGCCAACATGGCCCCGCCCGGCCTCGACCACTGGCTGGGCACCGACCAGTTGGGCCGGGACATCCTCAGCCGCATCATCGTCGGCAGCCGCAGCATCATGTCCATCGGCCTGTTGGTGGCCGTGGCCTCCACCGGCCTGGGCACCATGATCGGTTTTGCCGCGGCCTATATCGGCGGCTGGCTGGAGGAGATCACCATGCGGTTGATGGACATTCTGATGTCTCTTCCGGCGGTGGTCCTGGCCATGGTCTTTTTGGGCATCGTGCCCAAGGCCGGCTGGGGCAGCCTCATCATGGTCATTTCCCTGGTCTTCATTCCCCGCACCTCGCGGGTGGCCAGGGGCGCCCTCCTGGAATGGAAGACTCTGGAGTTTGTGGACGCGGCCAAGATCAGGGGCGAGAGCGGTTGGTACATCATCACCCGCGAAATTCTGCCCAACACCCTCGGCCCCATTTTGGTGGAAGGCACGGCCCGTTTTTCCTACGGCATCATGACCGTGGCTTCGCTGGGCTTTCTGGGGGTGGGGCTCCAGCCCCCGACCCCCGACTGGGGCATGATGGTGGCCGAAAACAAGACCATCATGAGCGTGGCCCCCTGGGCGGTGTTCTTTCCGGCCCTGGCCATCGGCTCGCTGATCCTGGGGGTGTTCATGTTCACCGATTTCCTGAGCCGTCTGTTCATCAGGGAGTGAGGCGCGTCATGGGTATGAATTCACAATCTCCTCTTCTGGAAATACAAGACCTCGTCCTGGAATATAAGACCGACGACCGCCTGGTACGGGCGGTGGACGGGGTGAGCCTCTCCATCCGGGCCGAGGAAATCGTGGGCGTCATAGGCGAAAGCGGCTGCGGCAAAAGCAGCCTGGCCTACGCCGTCATGGGATATCCGGGCCAAAACGGCCGGGTGGTGTCCGGCGACATCCGCTTCCAGGGCGAAAGCCTGCTGGCCAAGTCCCCTCGGGAATTGCGGAACATTCGCGGCGTCAAGATGGCCCTGGTCTATCAGGACCCCTACGCCTCCCTGAATCCGTCCCTCACCGTCGGCCGGCAGCTGGCGGAGGTGGTTCATTTCCATAAGGGCGCCTCCTGGCGGGAGGGCCTGAAGGCCGGCCGGGAGATGTTGGAAAAGCTCAACATCTCCGACGCGGCCAACGTCCTGGCCCGCTATCCCCACCAGCTCAGCGGGGGCATGCAGCAGCGGGTGTGCATCGGCATGGCCCTGTTGTGCGGCCCGTCGCTGTTATTGATGGACGAGCCCACCACCGCCCTGGACGCCACCACCGAAGTGGTCATTCTGGATCTGATCCGCGACCTCCGGGACCGTTTCCACACCGCCATTTTGTATATCTCCCACAACCTGGGCGTGGTTTCGGGTCTGGCCGACCGCATCGCCGTCATGTATCTGGGCCAGGTCGCCGAGGTCGCCGGCCGGGCCGACATTTTCCACCAGCCCCATCACCCCTACACGGCCGGCCTCATCGACTGTCTGCCCCACGGCGATTTCAGCAAATCCACCCGCCGCCTGACGGCCATTCCCGGTCTCGTCAAAAAAAGCAATCTCGAACGCGGGGCCGGCTGTAATTTTCAGGAGCGCTGCGGCCGGGCCGTCGATCTCTGTCGGGCCGAAACGCCCGCCATCCGCCGGCTGGCCGACGACTCCGAAGTGGCCTGCCATTACCCCTTAAACCCGATGGAGCGCGGTCCGGGGGCGGCCCCGGGCGAGGGCGCGGCTCCCGTGGAACCGGCCCGCGGAGGCGGGGATGAGCCGGTTTTGCTGATTCGGGATTTACGAAAATACTATCAGGAACGGGTCAAGGCCCTCGATG
>JAVBTP010000308.1:0-3853 GCA_031556115.1 Candidatus Adiutricaceae bacterium | reverse complement strand
ATTCCGACCCCCCGGATCGCCCGGCCATGGCGCGGGCGCGATCCGTTCGGATGACCGGCGTATGACCCTGGTTCTGGCCGCGGATGTCGGCAGCACTTTTACCAAACTGTCGGCGGTGGACGTGGATGGCCGCCGGATCATCGGTTGCGCCAAAGCCTTTACCACCATCGAAACCCAGGTTATGGAAGGCTTTGAAACGGCCCTGGCCGAGTTGCGGGGCCAGTGCGGCCGCCTGGAGTTTCAGAAAAAAACAGCCTCCAGTTCCGCCGCCGGCGGCCTGAAAATGATCGCCGTCGGCCTGGTGCCCGATCTGACCGCCCAGGCCGCCCGCCTGGCCGCGGCCAACGCCGGGGCCAGGATTCTCAAGACGTTCGCCTATGAGCTCGGCTCCGGCGAGGTGGCGGAAATCGTGGCCTTGAAGCCGGACATGGTGCTCCTCTCCGGCGGCCTCGACGGCGGCAACCGGGACGTGATCATCCACAACGCCCGGGCCCTGGCCGCGTCAAGCCTCGTCTGCTCCGTCGTGGCCGCCGGCAACAAGAGCGCGGTGGATGAGCTGCGGCTGGCCTTTAAGGATTTCCCGGGCGAAGTCATCTTTTGCGCCAACGTCATGCCCGAAATCGACCGGCTGGATATCGGGCCGGCCCAAAAGGCCATTCGGGATCTGTTCATCAGAAAAATTATTTCCGCCAAGGGTTTGAGCGATCTGCAAAATATTCTCGACCACGAGATCATCCCCACCCCCCTGGCCGTTTTGGAGGCCGCCGAGCTCTTAAGCCGGGGGACCAGGCGCCGGCCCGGCCTGGGGGAACTGGTGGTTCTGGATGTGGGAGGGGCCACCACCGACGTCTATTCTTTGGCCGAAGGTCTGCCGACCCGCCCCAATGTTTTCCTGCGCGGCTTTCGCCAGCCGTTTGCCAGGCGTACGGTGGAGGGGGATTTAGGGGTTCGGTACAGCCAGATCTCCCTGGCGGAGGCCGCCGGTCTCGAAGACCTGGCCGAACAATCGGTGGTGGACGAGGAGGCGGTGCGCGATTGGCTAACCGTTTGCGCCCGGACGCCGGAAATTCTGCCAGCCCCGGACAGCCCCTGCCGACGGATCGACCAGGCCCTGGCCGGCGCGGCCGTCAGGATATCCATGGCCCGCCACTGTGGTTCCCTGGAAGAGGTGTATACCGCCATGGGCCGGGCTTACGCCCAGACCGGCAAGGATTTGAGCGGGGTGGGGCGCGTCGTCGGCACCGGGGGGCCGATCGTCAACAGTCCCGACCCCGGGGCTATTTTACGGGAAGCCGTGTACAGGCCGTCGGACGTCTATCTCCTGAAACCTCTGGAACCGAAGCTTTTGGTGGACGCGAAATATATCCTGTCGGCTATGGGGTTGCTGTCACGTTTCGAAGCGGAGGCGGCCCTGGAGATCATGCTGACGGAAATGGCGGATGTCGTCGCCCGGTAGATATAGACCCGGCCGCTAAACATGTTCATTCTCGGACGGCAAAATCCAGTGATTTCGCCAGAGCCTGAAATCACCGGACTTCAGCGGCCGAGAACCGACGTCGTCGGTTGCCGGGTTAATAATAATATGGTGGGGTCCGGGCCGAGCCCGGAAAGAGAGGGAGACCATGGTGGGCGTTCTGAAGAATGAAAAGCTGGGCGAAGATCTGTTCCGAAGTCTGCGCCGGGAAGTTCTGGAGCAATGGCCGACCGGGCAAGAGGTTGATTTTGAGGAGGCGGTGGAATACCAAAAAAGTATTCCCGAGAAAAAACGGTTTTCCGTAAAACTGGACAAGGCCGCCGCCAACCGGGAGACCCTGATCCAGCCCCGGGCCGGGGTGGCCCTGCCTGATGAACATATCGAGCTGTTGCGCTATCTGGAAACCGAGGGCGAGGCCGACCTTTTGCCCACCACCATCGACAGCTACACCCGGCACAACCGCTATCAGGAAGCCCAGACCGGTATTGAGGAAAGCCGCAAATACAAGCGGTCCCTGCTGAACGGCTTTCCGGCGGTCAATCACGGGGTGGGCATCTGCCGCAAGGTCACCGCCGCGCTCAAAAATCCGGTGCAGGTGCGCCACGGCACCCCCGACGCCCGGCTCCTGGCCGAAATCAGCGTGGCCGGCGGCTTCACCTCCTACGAGGGCGGCGGCATATCCTACAACATCCCTTACGCCAAGGAACATTCCCTGGAAAAGACCATTTACGACTGGCAATACTGCGATCGCCTGATCGGGCTGTATGAGGAAGCCGGGGTGCGTATCAATCGCGAGCCCTTCGGCCCCCTGACCGGCACTTTGGTCCCTCCCTGCATCTCCCACGCGGTGGCCATTGTGGAAGGCCTCCTGGCCGCGACCCAGGGCGTCAAGCACCTCACCGTCGGCTACGGCCAGTGCGGCAACCTCATCCAGGACGTGGCCGCCGTCAAATCCTTGAAAGAATTGACCGAGCGGTATCTGCGGGAAAACGGTTTTCCCGACGTGGCGGTGACCACGGTGCTGCACCAGTGGATGGGCGGCTTTCCGCAGGATGAATCCAAGGCGTTCGGAGTCATCTCCTGGGGGGCCGCCGCGGCCGCCCTGTCCGCGGCCACCAAGGTCATCGTCAAGACGCCCCACGAGGCCCTGGGGGTTCCGACCAAAGAGGCCAACGCCATGGGGCTCAAGGCCACCAAGCAGATGGTCTCCATGCTCAGCGACCAGAGTCTTTTGCAGGTCACCGAAGTGCTGGAGGAAGCGCGGATCATCGAGGCGGAGGTCAAGTCGCTGCTTGCCGCCATCCATACCCTCGGCGAGGGCGATTACGCCGTCGGCACGGTTCGGGCCTTTGCGGCCGGGGCTTTGGACGTGCCTTTCGCCCCCAGCAAGTTCAACGCCGGCAAGCTCCTCCCCGCCCGCGACCTCAGCGGCGCGGTGCGCATTCTGGATTGCGGCCGCCTGCCGTTTTCCGACGAATTGAAGGATTTCCACCGCGCCAAGCTGGAGGAAAGAGGCCGGGCCGAACGGCGCAAGGTGAGTTTCCAGATGGTGGTGGATGACATCTACGCCATCGGCAAAGGGTATCTGGTGGGCCATCCCCGCTGAGATGGACTCCAGCGTGCCGACCGGTTATACAGGTTTTTCCGCCCGGCCAGGGCGGATCATTGGCGCGGGCCTTTCCCGCCGGAGATCGAAATGAAAATCGTCGATATGGTTTGTTCCGCAGGCAAAACCGGGTTTTTCTTTGACGATCAAAAAGCCATCAAAGGCCAGGCCGTGGCCGACGGCAACACGTATATCGGGGGGCCGGTCACCCCCGGTTTCACCCAGATTCGGCAGGCCGGGGAATCCATCTCGGTGATGCTGGTTCTGCAAGACGGCCAGGTCGCTTATGGCGATTGCGCGGCCGTGCAATACTCGGGGGCCGGCGGCCGCGATCCGTTGTTCCTGGCCGCCGATTTTCTGCCGGTCATCGAGCGGGAAATCCGGCCGCTTCTGGTGGGGCGGGACGTGACCTCCTTTCGGGAAATGGCCGGCGAGGTCGATGGCCACCACGCCGCCGACGGCCGGCGGATGCACACCGCCATCCGCTATGGCGTCAGTCAGGCCGTATTGGACGCCGTCGCCAAGGCCGGGCATCGCCAGATGGCCCAGGTGGTGGCTGACGAGTACGGCCTGGCCGTTTCGGAAAAAACCATTCCCATCTTTTGCCAATCCGGCGACGACCGCTATTTGAACGCCGACAAGATCATCCTGAAAGGGGCCGAGGTGCTGCCCCACGCCCTGATCAACAACGTCAAGGACAAGCTGGGGGAAAACGGCGAAAAGCTCAAAGCCTATATCGAATGGTTAACCAGGCGCAACGAAGCTTTAAAGCC